>CAMEHL010000008.1 GCA_945917475.1 uncultured Clostridia bacterium
TCCTTGTCAAAAGGCATAAACATAATTCTTCTTATTCCGTCGTGAAAAGAGTCGAACGAAACAGCCGTACCGTCGCGGTTAAAACGATTATGCAAATCGCACCGTATGTCCGTGTCGTTTACAGGTTCGGAATGAATTTTCACTATCGCGCGGCTCTTTTTGCTCGCAAAATCGTACATCAATATATATCTGTCGTTGCCCGTGTTGGGATATCCGTCGCCTATAAAACAGCTCCTGTCGGGCGAATATATGCAATGTATGTCGTCGTAATTTATCAGGTCGTCATCGAGCCGTTCGCGTGCGCCCGTTTTGTCGTTAATAAAATATATTCCCCAGTCGGGAAGCCCCGAATATATTATGATTTCCTCGTCGTTTTTCCAATAATAATGCGAGTTCACTTCGTAATTCGTTAAATTCTTTATATTTCCGCCGTCGGCGTCCGCGGTTAAAAGCAACGTTCCCCAGCGTTCGCCCTCTTTTGCAAAGTTCCTTACCAGCATTAAAAATCTGCTTCCCGACGGATTAAAGGTTATATGATTTACGAGTATTTTCATATCGCAAAAGGGCTTTTCGGGAAACAATTCGTTTATTTTTTCATAACTTATTATAAGGCGGCTTTCGTTTTTCTCCACGTCCACCAGAAAGACTCCGTCGTCGGCGGGCGCGTTTTCGTTAAAGTGCGCGTCCTTTTCGTTGCAATACCCGTACCCGGGGCGGAAATCCCATATCCGCGCGAAGTTTATAGATAACCCCAGCTTTCCGTCCTGCGATACGCACGCAAGCGGCGCGCATAATTCTCGCTCCGCACCGCTCGTTACGTCTTTTATAACCGCGCAAAAACTGCCGTTCCGATAATCGTTATATATTATCGAATTCTCGCCGTACCACTGCAAAAGCGCGCCCTGCTGAAAATTCCACGCGTTCGTTTCCGCTACTTTATGAAACTTTCCGTCTCTTATCGTGACGTAACCGAGCTCTGCGATATCGCCTTTTACGGGGATTCTGTCGTTAAACTTTACCCTGTGCGCCAGATGTCTTTCCCCGCTCTTATCAAACGGTTGTAAATCATAATATCCGAAAAAATAGTTGTATCCGTCGTCGGGACTTATTCTCTTCAATTCCGTTCTTGCTTTATATTCCATACTTCACTTCCGTTTCAGATTTTACCGTATTTTTTAACATAGTACCGAAAACTTGACAATCGCGTTGTTTCTGCCATTATTCATCCATACCGAACGGATTCCACGCAACGTGCCGATATATCTTTTTCCTCCACTCAGAATAATCATTTTTCCCGCAATATTATCTCGTTTTTGCCGTCAAGCAAAACCGTTTTTATTCTTTCTCCGTTTTCGGTTATGATATGAACGGCGGTTTCTCCGTAGCCCCGTATTTCCACCTTGCCATTTTCGATTTTTTCCACGTCGGCGTAAAGATTGTCGGTATATATCGCGACGCCATCTTTTACGGTCACGACGAGCGGGTCGTTGCCGAAAAGCAGTTTTTTATACGCTTTTTTGCCGAGCGTAAGCGTATACTCGGCAGGGTTTTCGTCCCACCAGTCGATATTAAGCAGATAATAAACCCTTGCGCCGTCTTGCGTTTCGTACTCGGTAAAGCTGACGTTTTTAGTATCGCGGATATACGGCGAGGCGTATTTCTGAGCGAATTTTCTTATAACCGCGGAATACTCATCCGCATAATCGGCAGGATACGCGTCCCTGTCGAAGTAGATTACCCTGCCCGTCCCGCGATAGCTTAACAATTTCTCGCGAAGCGGACTGTCGATAACGCTTGCCGCGCCGCGGAGCGCGTCCTCCCGTATCACGGTGTCGTATAAGTGCGGCTTCGAAAGAAGCAACGTTCCGCCGTTTTCGACGAATTCGCACA
The DNA here is from genome assembly GCA_945917475.1 of uncultured Clostridia bacterium. GTDB lineage: Bacteria > Bacillota > Clostridia > Christensenellales > Borkfalkiaceae > UBA1259. The sequence continues at coordinate 1,891 of CAMEHL010000008.1, forward strand.
GTTTTTCGAGCTGACTTTCCGTAGCGGTGTTCCACCCCGTGAAGAACAGGAATTTATAATCGGAAAATTTACCGTCGTCGACGGGGATAATATCGATAACCCCGTAAGGCGTGTTCGTGTAAAATCCGACCTGACGGTATTCGATAACGTCGAGATACAGTCCCTTTCTGATTTCCATTATTTTGCGGTATTTTTCGGGAATACCGTTTTTAACGTCTTTGGTTATATAATAATAAATGGCGTTTATATCGCTTTCGGGGTAAAAGGTTTTAAGCAAGTCCCAGCTCTTTTCGGGCTTAGAAACCTTCCACTTTTTCTGTCCGTAAACGCACGGCGTGGAAAACGCGTCCATTCCGTCGTATTTCCCGATAATCATCGCGATATCGGTTTTAAGCTTGCCGCGGCGTTTGTGCGATTTGATAAAATCGTTAAATTTCGTCTGCCGTTCCGTATGGGCAACGCACGCGTGGGAATACCTGTCGTAATCCTCGTAAGGGTTTTCGATTCTCCACAGTCCTTCCTCCGTGTTAATCTCCGTCGCGCCGTGCATATAGCTTAAATACAGCGATAGCCCGTAACGAATAAAATGCTTTTCGTCGTCGGTAGGAACGGTCGACCATTGCAACGCGAGATGCGTGCCGAAGCCCTTGCCGTTAAAGCTTTCGGTTGCGCCGCGAAGCGCGCCGAGCAGCAGCTCGTGCGGTCCGTACATGGACTCGTATCCGAGCCACTTATACCCCGCCTCGTAAAACGTTCTGAAAAACGGCGTAACGCCCGTGTGTCTCGTCGCCCCGTCTATCCCCGTAAGGCGTAAATTCTCTTTTAAGTTTTCGTACGCATCTTTTACGTTTTCCGCTTTATCGGGCGCGTAATACAGATACGGCGTGCCGTCCTTTGCGTACACGGGGCTGCGCTTGCCGTAAATTCCGTTGTATTTTATCTTTCTCGAAAGCGCGTGATAATACAGTTCGTTGCTTTGCTTTATTTCCTGCGCCCAGTAGGTAAACGCGCCGTCCCTTTCGTGCGTTTGCGAGCCGAGATAATATTCCGTCTTAAAAAACTCGTCCGGCGGGGTAACGTTTACGCCGTTAAGCTCTCTGCCGTCGCGCATCATCGAAAAATATATGCCGAGCATAGACAACAGCTCTTCCGCCGCGCGCCAGAAACCGAGATTTACCTGTTCGTCGCCGCACCAGTGATAAACACACCTGAACGTTAAAAGGTCGCCGACGTTCTTCGTCAGATACCAGTAAAGGTACTCCGCGAATTCGTCTATATTCTGCGAAACGTAGATAAAGTCGCCCGTCCCCGTAATAATTCCCTTTTGCAGACTTTCGGTGATCGCCGAAACGGTAACCGTTTTGCCGTTTACGGTAACGGGTACGTTCACGCCGCATTTTTTTGCAACGAACCGCATCACCCCGTAATTTCCGCTTACGCGCGTAAAACCTTTATACTCGTAATACTCGCTTTCTTCCGCCGTTATTTCGTCGCTTTCCGAATAACAGAACACGCCGAACGGCTCGTTTAGCGCGAGCTGCTTTTTCACGCCCAACGGCTCGAACCCGCGCGGCGCGGAAATAAGCCGCACCTCTTTTATTCTGTACGGCTTGACGTTGTCCGTATAATAATATATTTCAAACTCGTTTTCACCGTCGGAAACAAGCTCGTCGGGAACGTTCAGCGAAAACCCCGCGAACCTTTCCAGCCTGTCCATAATTATTCCGTCGTAGAAAACCTTGCCGTTTAAGCTGATTTTATATTTAGGCTTTTCCAATACCGAAAAACCCTCGCACACCCACTTAAAATCGTTTATGTTATCGGGCAGATAATCGAAATCGGGACAAAGATTTTTTCCGTCGCCGCCGAAAAGCCCGGGCGCGTAAAGTTCCGCTTCGCCCGTAAATCCCGTCGCTTCGATTTTTATCATTATAAACGCGGCGTGTTCCTTAACCGAAAAACCGACCGCGTCATCGGTAAAGTCTTCGCTTTCTTTAAGCGCAAGCGTTACCGTTTCGTCAGCTTCTTCGTAATAATACCGCGTGTTGTTCGCCCCGTAATATACTTCCGCGCTCAGCGTGAATTCCGAATTCAGTCCCTTAACCTTCGAGCGTATGCTTAAAGTATATTCCCCCGCGCTTACGTCTTTTATCATCGCGTAAGCAGTGCGTTCTTTCGTTAAATTGCGGGCGGTATAGGTTAAAACCTTTTTCCCGTCGATAAACTTTATCGAATCGTCCGTTTTCCTGTAGTAAAAAGGCAAAACTTCCTCAAACCGCAAAAAGTAGTCTATATCGACTTCGCCTACCACGTTCAGCTTATAGCTTTTTGACTTTTCCAAGGGTAAGTCAAACGCAAACTTTACGCTTTCGCCCTGCGAAACGATTCTCTCGCACATCTCTTTTCTTTCGATTATATCGTACATTTTATATTCTCCGTTCCTTTACGTTCCGAAAATTCTTTATATGGTTTCGCTAATTGCATTTTATACGTCTACTTTTATATCCAGTCTGAATTGCCCGTCGCAATCGAAAAGTCCCGTTCTGACGAACGAATATCTTTCGGTATACGCCGCACAATCGAAGCCGTCCCATTGCCCGCAGAAGGTAAAAGAACTCGGATTTACATAATACGATTCTTCTTCCGTCGCGTCGTGGAACGGACCGAAAAGATTTCTGCTACCCGTTACGATTTCAAGAATTATTTCATTTTCTCCTTTAACCGCGCAGTCCGAAACGTCTATCGAATCGTTGAATAAATATTCGCCCGCATACCGTCCGTTCACCCAAAGTTTTGCGTAATGAACGCGGCCGGTTACTTTCAGATTAACGTTCGGATCGGAAAGATTTATCGTTTTTTTCAATTTTATTCTGCCGGCAAAGAACAAATAACCGTCTTTAACCAGGTCGTTAACCTTATTTACGGGTTTATCGATATAAAAACTTTCACCTATAAACACGTTAGGCAAATTTCCATCTTTCAGCCCGTTCTTTTCAAATACGCCGAAGTTGCCAACAAGTCTTAAACAATCTATATACGTATCGTAAACAAGGCTGTTTTTCAAAAATTCGGTAACGTTTTTGCCGAATAGCGCATAATATACTTTTTCGTTCTGATAAAACCGTACTTTTTCTATGATTTCGTTTTGACCGAGTCTCGTAAACTTTGCGATATTTCCCGTAATAATCTTATCATCAAGCGCGGAAACGCCGTCGAATACGACTTTGTTTCCGTTTACGAACAGTTCCGCGGGTTGACAGTTTTCGTAAGCGAGCCGCAAATCTTGCGGAACGAATCTGCAATCGAAGCCGAATTTCAGATACACTTCCCCGTCAAATCTTTTGTTTAGCAAATGTTGGAATATCGCGGGAACGAACCGCTCTTCCCCGAAGTTTTTACCGTCGAAAGAAAAACTCGCCTTGTCGAGAACGAGATAATTGTCGCTTGCGGAAATCACTCCGAATTCACCCGATATTTTTTCAGTCGATTCCGGTTTTACGATTCTTTTCCCCTTTTTCCCGTCTGCCACGAAAAAAGCGGATTCGTAAGGTTTAAGTGTGAACTTTTTATCGCACGCAAACTCTTCGCCTGACAGAATATCGCGTTTTTTCAAAACTCCGTCGCATACGACTTCGCAATCCGCCGCGTTTATCGCGTCTATGTTAAGGATGGAAATAAAAGTAAAATCTTTTCCGCGGCGGACGGAATATCTGACCTTGCCGCCGACAAAATTTACCGAACAGTCGTTTTCTTTAATTATCTCGTCGATAGAAACGTTGGATTTAAGATACTCGAAATCGGCTTTTTTACCTTCGAGGAGCGAGGGGGCTTTGCCCGCAACGATAATTTTGCCGCCGTTTTCGACGAACTTTCTTAAAAGTTTGTCCGTGTTTTTGCCGATAGTAAGTATATCGGGCGGCAATATTACGTAAGAATATTCACACTTGCCGCATACAATCTTATTGCCGGACACAAACCCGTGTTTTTCGAGCAGAGTTTCGTCAAGATAATGGAACGCTGTTTTTTCCGCAAGAGAATCGCTGAATTCTGTAAAAGATTCGTCGTAATCTTCCGAAATACGATGTCTGAACTTTATATATGCGCTTCTCATCGGGTGAATAACGCCCACGCGCACGACTTCTTCTGTGTTTCTTATAATCTCACCGAGCTTATCGAAATACTCGTTAAAGCGCGGCAAAACGTCGTATGCCCAAGCGTTGGTATCGGAAAAATGCGCGGGATAGTCGTTTTTTCTGTCACCGACTTCGGAATACGGGAAAAGATGCATACAAGTATAATTAACGCCGTAAATAAACTGAAATTCCGCTATCGCTTTGAGTTCTGTGGGGGTAACGTCCCACCCCGTCATTGCGAAAGATTCCGTCATCACTTCTTTTTTGCCCGTTTGCGCGGCAGCGCTTACGAGCTGTTTTATCGGAACGACGGAAATAAATCTTCTGCACAGCCAGTCAATGGCAGGGATATGTTCGTATTCGTAAAAGGGCATAACGCCTGCGCAATGGAACATTTGTTTGGACAAATTCGCTTCTTCTACGTAATGTCCCGTAAGTTTAACGCCGTGCTTTTCGCACCACTCGTATATTTTTTTTGAATAATTATCGAGAAAGAGAGTCTGGCAAGCGAGATAATATTTATATCTGAACGCCTCGTAGCCACTTTTTTCTATAAAAAGAAGCCCCAACCCGTCGAGAACGTCTTCTCCGTGTTCGGCGCGGAAATAATCGGAGATTAGATGCGGAAAAGGCGTCGCGCCGCCGTAATATTGAGGTTCGTCCGTAAAAAAGCCTTCTACGAAATCCGCGATACGCCCGCCGAATTCTTTGTCGTAAGCTTCGTGCGTATGCGAGATAAACTTTTCCGTAACTTTGTCGTCTAAAACGTCGACGGTAGAAATAGACACGTTTTTATAAACGTTTAGGGCAATGTCGGCTTTTTCTCCGCGCTTTAACCTTTTTAAGGCGTCGTCCGATAAGTCGTAAGAAACGAACGCGTTCTCGTTCGGCGCGCCGATATCGGAAGTCAAAAAGTTTTCAAGACACTTTTCGTCGGATAAAAGCCGACCTCCCGCCGCGCCGCTCGGCCAACCGTTCTCGTCGTAAAGCCACGGCTTAATATTCAGCTCTTTTGCTTTTTTTATACAAGTTCTGACGCAGTCGAACCACTCTTTTGAAAGGTACTCGGTTTTAAGTCCGCTTCTTGCGTGCATAAAAAACCCGCCAAAGCCGCAATCGCGCATCCGTTCTATCTGTTTTATAAGTTTTTTTTGTTCTAACTTATCGTTCCAGGACCAGAACGGAAGCGACTGTCTTATACAATCTTTCATAAAAGACTTTACCTTTGTCGTAAATAATTCTCTTTCTTTGAGGAAATTATATCTGATCGCAAAACAATTTTATGTTTTGTGTCCGATTAAAAAACGCCGACAAATTTTTTTAAAAATTATATAATCCGGGCGAATTTTTTTCAATACACCAAAACAAGCATATATGGACAAAATCGTAAAAACGCTTGACAGATACCCACCCCCGCATTATAATAATCAATATGAAACAACTTGGATTTTCGCTGTTTTCCGATAAAAATCAGTTAGAAAAGAATACAGACAATTATGACTTAGTCATACAGAACTGCGGGTATTATATCGCGCAGCACGAGTCATACGATTTTAATAAATTCGAAGACGCCTATCTGATATTGTATCAGGCAGCGGGAACCGCAACCATACAATATGACCAAAAGTCTATTTCGCTGAAAGCGGGAAGCGTTTATATTTTTCCGCAAAACAATCAGGTAAAAATATATTATTACAACGAAACAAAAAACGAGAGATACTATATTTATTTTTGCGGCTCTAAAGTCACGTATTATTTTGATCAGTTAAAACTTAAAACCAACGAGCCTTATAACGTGGGATATTTTCCGCAGTTTGTCGATACGTGTCATCTTCTGATGGAAGATTTTAAAAACAACGGGTTTGAAAATAAGACGTATAAAGAGATATTGCTTCTTAACGTGTTTGCTTCTATATCCAAGTCGCAAAGCGATCATTTGCTCAGCAACTCCTATAAAACGATTAAAGCCGCTATCGAGCATATGAAAATGCATTATAAAGAAGAACCGTTAAGCAATGCGGAATACGCAAGGCTATGCCATATCTCAATATCCACGCTGATAAATATGTTCCGCGAGTATACGGGGTTTACGCCCAAAAAGTATCTTATGTCAATCAAGATAGCTTCCGCGCAGGACGAAATTATACACACCAACAAAACGATAAACGAAATCGCGGTAGAACTCAGCTTTATAGATCCGTTGTATTTTACGAGGGTTTTTAAAAAGCTTACGGGGCTTTCTCCCACGGATTTCAGAAAGAAGTTTTTAGATACGTAAAAAGCAATAAGCAATAAGCGCTAACCCCCGCCCGCAGAAAACCTGCGGACGGGGGTTATCTTTAAATAATGCCGTTGCCTGTTATTTAAATATCGAACCGTGCAACTCTTGCACACAAACTTACGCCGTATTTAAAGGTTTTGACTTCAAATTCGCCGTCGGTCGAATCGATAGGACAGCCGTCGTCCAGCCAGACGGCGTTTTTAATCGGACGAGACACTTTAACTCTTTTTATGTCTTCCGGTTTCAGCTGCACGTTGGGGTTAGCGACCATAGGCACGTTTTTGATAACCGCGTAATAATGCGCGCCGTCAAAGAATATATACGCGCCCTCGGCGGTTATATCGGTTTTTTTAAGGTTATAAACAAAGTTTTTATTAGTTTTTATCCATTTGCCCATAGCGTTGAAATAAGCTCTGTCCGTCAAAGGGACTTTTCCGTCAGGCAACAAACCGGTATTCAGCAAAAAATTGCATCTGTAGTTTCTGCAATCGATAAAGTTGTTGAGAATTGTAGAAAACGGCTTATAATTCACGTCGTTTGCGGCGTATCCCCAGTGATCGCCGAAAACCTGACACATTTCTCCGACTACGGGGCGCGAAGAATCGCAAAGTTTTTCGCAATTGCTTCTTTCAAAAGTAGTAACGTCCACCTCTTTATGAGCGGCTCTCGAACTTTTGCTTATGCCCTGATTATTGACTATGATAGCTTCAGGCTGAAAACTACGAATCATAGCGTAAAGAATATCTATCTGCCAGTCTTCGTCTTTATCCCACAGGCCGTCAAACCAAAGCCCGCCTATTTTACCGTATTGAGTACATAGTATTTTAACGCTTTCGCGCAGATATTTCAAATATTCGGGGAAGTTGTTTTTATAGTCGGGATTATGCCAGTCTAAAAGCGTATGGTACAAAAAAGGACTTATTCCCGCATTATTGCACTCATCCACGAATTCTCTGACCAGATCGCGTTTTGCAGGCGAATGAACGCTGTCATATTCGTTTAAGCCTTTGGTATCGTACAGTGAAAATCCGTCGTGATGACGAGTCGTTAAGGTAATATATTTGCAACCCGACTCTTTGGCAAGGGCGACAAGGTTTTTTGCCCAGTCCTTATCGGGATTGAATTTATCAACGTATTTTTCGTAATCTTCGACACTGAACGGTTCTATATCTTGCGACCATTCGCCTTTGCCTATAACGGAAAACAAGCCGAAATGCACAAACATGCCAAAGCCCATGTTTTGGAAATTATAAACGTATTCGTAATTATTGTTAATCATAGTAACCAAAAGTAAGTATAGCTTTAATATAAAGTGCGGGCGCGGCGGCAGATATTGCCGCCGCGCCTCACACTGCTTCGTGAAGTTTTTTAGTGAAACGTTTTAAGACCTTTGCCGTTATTTAACGATAGTAAAGTCGGTGAGTTGTAACTCTATATTCGTTCCCCATGTTTTACGGAAATATCCGTTCCATCTTGCGAATTCATCGGCGGTAAGCGAAACTTCTGCCCAATCTGTCGAGAGAGAGAGTGTTATTATTCCCGTGTCGTGTGCACTACCTGCTTCAGTCATATACAAAGTGCCTGCTTCGCTTGCTTTAATTTTAAACTTAATTGACGTTGCATTTAATGCACTTGCAATCGTCTTCATTTCGGTCAAGTTGACTACTTTGAATGCATAGTTACTACCTGAACCTTCATTTTCCGAATTAGTGGTTGCGGTAACTTTTGCTACCGTACCGTTTTCGTTATCCGTAATGGTTTCGACAGCAATGTTGGCGACGTAAGCTCCGGTAAATGAATCATCTGCAGCAGCCTTCGATACGAACGTTTCGTATTTATAAGAAGCGATTGCATAGCCGCTTTCAAGTTTCTCTGCATAAGGTATTGCGTAATAAACGTTTGTTTTCGCCGCAATCATATTAGCACCGATTTCTATGCCGTTTGCAACTTTGCTCACGGGCACGGTAACGATGTTCCAGCCCGCTTTGAGCGTTCTGTATCCGCCGACGATGGCATCTTGACCCTTAAATTTATATACAAGCGGCCAGGTAGAAGCACCTACTTCGTCGGAATCGAGATAAATCGGGAATCTCACCACGTCGTAATCCGTTAAGTCGGGCAGGTTATTAAATGCAAGTCTTACGTTCGCAGCCTCTCCGTTGCAATATACGCGAGAAATGTTTCCGTAATCTTTAATCTTTTCGGGAATGTTTGTGATCTGGAATATATAAGGCGTAGTCGTATTACTGTATATCGAATATTCGCCGTCTTTGTAGACAAGCGCTGCTTTCTTTGCGGCGTCCGTCCAGGCTTTAAGCTTATCGGAATTAGTTACGAGGGCTTTCTGCTCTTCGGTCAGCTTTTCGTATTCAGCGGCAACGGCAGAGTATTTTGCGCTGCTGTATACCACGGGAACGGTGGAACTCTTATAATCTTCCATGTTATTTATGGCTTTGACAACGTAAGAAACAGCGACTTGTTGTTTAACGTTTATCCACGCTTCGAGTTTTGCGTGAGCGGCGGGGTTAGCGTCGATTATCGCCCGTTCGCTTGCGCCGAACGCTTCGTAAGCGGTCATTGCCGCGGTAACGACTTCGGGAATCGTGGTATTCTCGTCAACCGTTCCCGGCGCATCGGGAAGATTATTTATTGCGTCTATAATGCCGGAAGTGTAAACATTAAGTTTTGCAAGACCTTCTGCGTTCGTCGCAAATACGGTAGAGAATTTATATTCGGCATTTTGGATTTGCGCACCCATTATTCCGTAATAATAACCGTTAAGGAAATCGGCTTTGGGAACGGTAAGCAACGTCCACTCGCCCGCTTTAAATTTAACGCCAGAATACTCAGTGTGTAATTGCCCGTCGCCAAAACTATTCAGAACGTCTTTGTCGCTTGCAGAACCGTTATAAACGAACATGCAAACCTTATCGAAAGACGATTGCTGTATACTTGTCTTAACTGCTTCGGAAAATTTATAATAGAAGCAAATATGGAGATATCCGAGTTCTTGATTTTTAAATTTTGAACCGAGATAACTGCCGTACACATCGTCCACTTGCTGTGTTTTAGTTTCCGCTAAATTTTCCGGCGCCGTATAATTCGTATTATACATTATAGTATCTTCTGTAACATTTGCAAGAGCTTCGGTTCTTCCCCTAAAAACAGGCGCAGACATATCGATAAGCGCGGTATAGTTTTGGTTAATGGCGTTTTCGGCAGCGTTAAGTTTTGCGCTTAAAGTTGCATATTCGCTACCCAAGTCGTCTTTCGCTATTTCAAGAATGTTTTTCAGTTCGGCAACCTTTGCCTTGCTTAATACCGTTATTTCGCTTTCCGCGGGCAGTTTGTTGATTGACGCTTTCAAATCTGCAACAGCCGTTGCGGATTTAGCGGCGAATTCCGTAGCGTTAGCGCTGCAAGCACCGTACGACGATATGCCCGCTATCCAGGCTTTAAGCACGTCGCCTGCTGCGCCGTACGCCTCGTTATATGCGGTTATCGCCGCTTTTTGTTCGATATCCCACGCGTTTATCGCAGAGATTGCGGCAACCGCTTTAACCTTTGCGTACAAATCTGCTGCGGTTTCTTTGTTTTCGGTAAAGAAAGTATCAGCCGCGGTGTTCTGCTCCTCTTCCGTCTTGGTATCGATGTAACCGTTTACGCCGAGATACGCTGCTTTAAGCGCGAATTTATATGCAGTTTCGTCAACGCTTTCATCGTGTTCTATTGCCGCGTTTGAAACGTAAGCTATGCTTCTTTCGTTGTTAGCTCCGTTTACGGTTGCGTATTCGTAAGTAGCTGCGTCGCCGTCACCGGTTTTGATAAAGAACAAACCGACGAACGTTCTGTTATAGTTGTAATAATGCAGTTCTACGATAGAATATTTAAGGCTGTAATCGGCGTTGGCTTCATTGTCTATCTGCACACCCGTTATATCCTCTCTGTTCAAATATTCAAGGTTTTTCGCCTTGAACTGTGCTTTGTGGTTTGTGATTGCGGTTATTTCCGCGGCTTCGAGATAGTCTTTCGGCAAAATAAACGCGCCGAACGTTTTGTTTGGATCGTTAATAACCGATTCGTAAGTAGCTTTATCTACAGTAGCTTCGAAACGCAAGCCGCTCGACTCGTTCGTTCTTACGCTTGCGCCTACCATAGCGAAAGACTTTTCGCCGTCCGCAGACGCGCCCACTATTGCGGATAGCCCAAAGCTGAACGTCATGACTATCGCAAGCAACAATAGTTTAAGTCCTCTTTTTTTCATATTTCATTTCCTCCGTTTTCAATGCCTTTTTGATATCCGAAGATATCGGCGTCTGTTGGGTCGCTAACGCAAATTACGTCTGAAAAGCGCCCCCCCCCCCGCAAAATTTCGGGGCTTGTGTAGTTTTTCTTCATTTATCCTCCTTTCCGGCGTTTTTACAATCGCCGTTAAAAAAATTTTCTTAAACCTTGCGCTCGTATATATCGCTGTCGTAGAAATAGCTGGTTTTCACGCCGGTGTTAAACCCGAATATATCGCTGTCGTAGAACAAGTCTTGATTTTTTACGCCGAATATCGCGCTTATCTTAAAGTCGTAGTCGCCCTCGCCTTCGCAAGACCAGGCTATGCCCAAAGTATTACCTTTCAAAAAGTCTTCTTTAGGAACGGTTACTTTCGTCCACTCGCCCGCTTTCAGCAATATATTGCCGTAACTGTCGCTTATAGCGCCGCCAAAGTTGGCAAGAACATTTTTATCTTTGCCGCAACCGTTATAAATAAAGAACGTCACGTAGATACAATCCTCAAGAAGATTCGGAGCTTCTTTCAGGTTATAATTGATAGCGGAATGTTGCCAGTTTATTACATTTTCTCCGACTTTTGTGGACCACGAGCCGTCCAGCTGATGAACGTTGAGGTTGAGATAATAGCCGTATTCGGAATCTCTGTGGTTCATGGAGAGCGAAAGCATGCCCGTGTGTGAATAGTTTGTATTTACTCTGTACCCGTTTGCGGTCGCATTGTCGTGAGTCAGAACTTCGTTCACGTCGGTCATATCGTCTATCACTACGTATTTATCGTTGAATGCTTTTTTGACCTCTAAATACGTTTTATAGCTCGCTTTTGCGGAAACGGCTTGCTTTTTGATATCCGAAAGCGCGGCGTATAACTTTTCTACTCTGTGAATTTTTGCAAAAGCCGTTTCGTCTATCGTTGCCATGTTCGAGCCGTATTTGGTTTCTATCGCGGTCAATTCTTCTTCTATGCCGATGCCGGGGAAGAAGCTACAATCCGCGTAATTCCTGCCCGTATAATCCGCGTCGGAAATACGAAGGTCTGTATAATAGAAGCTTGCGGAAGTTATTATACTGACAACGAATTTGCAATCGGATCTATTTACGGGGAAAGACACTTTCGTCCACTGTTCGGCAGGAACTTCGTAATTCGTTATACGGGTGCGCGTATCGGGAATATATTTCATACTGCTTATGGTAAACGCTTCGTTAGCATACACCCACATAGAAATTACTCTGCCGTCGTACTTAACAATATCGTCCGTATATTCTATAAGAGAACCGTTCAGGTACCAGAGACTCGTGAACGATTGCGCGTTTTTGGTATAGTATATCTTCATAAACGCGTAATCGAGTTGCGTATAGTCTTTATTCACGCATTCCGCATAATACACGTTTGCACCGTCAAAGTCCTGTTTTGTTATCGTCTTCGCGTCAAGATAATATTTTTTCGCAATCGCTTTTTTCTCAAAACTCGCGGTTTTGTAATACTCGTTAAGCGTGGCGGGTTCGCTCGGCTCTACGCCCTCGTAATCGGAATAAGCCGTAACCGTCATATACGTGTAACCGAAGCATTCGGTTATATCGATAACGCGTTCTTCTCCCGCTTCTATCGTGTAGGTTTTTCTTTCTACAGTTACTTCGTAATAATCCGCGTCTTCTACTTCGTCCCAAACCAAAAACTTTTCGTCTTCGTAATCGCCCTCTTCGCCGAGTTCGTTCACAACGCGCATATTTGCGGGCGTGGCGAGAGTTTTGGCTTTTACCGTTACCGGTACGTAAGCGTTATACGTTGCGCCGTTTACCTCACATGAAACGCGGATTTTCGTTTCGCCGTGAGCTATGGCGGAAATCTCGCCGCTTTCGTCTACGGTCGCGACGGACGTGTCGAGCGTTTCGTATTTAATCGTTATGCCGTTAAGCATATTTCCGTCTTTTTTAACCTTTACGCCTTCTAACTTATACGAAGAAGCGGAAACGGTATCGAGTATTATTTCGCTTATCCCGCAGTCTATTTCCACGTTTTCTATCACGTTGAAAACCGCTTCGTCTTCTACCGTGAACTCCTGCCAGCTCGCTTTTACCGAAATCGTCGCTTTGCCGACGGATTTGCCCGTTATCATGCCGTCTTCTATGCCCAGAACTTTGTCGTTACTCGTAGAAAAGACATAAGTCGCGCCTTCGACTTCCGCGCCTTTATAAAACGTTTTAACGCGAATCGTATAAGAGTCGCCGACGACTATGTTTTCGCCCGTTTTGTCCTTTATCGTTTCAAAACGAAGTTCGGGGAGCGTTCCGTCGTCCTGCACAGAAATGTTACACGTTTTAGAAACGCCCTTTATCGTTACGGTAATCGTCGCGCTGCCCTCTTTTTTGCCGAGAGCTTTGCCGTCTTCCGTCACGCTCACGACCGTTTCGTCGCTCGAAACGTATATCACGGGTTCTTCGCCCGAATAGTTGGTCTTTATTCTTGTGCTTTCGCCCTTTTTGATTATTACGGACGAGGATAAAAGCTTAAAGTCAAACGTGTCGTCTTTGTCGCCGTTATTGTTGCAGCCCACGGCAAACGCCGCAAGCATTATCATTGCCAAAACAAATACTATCCATCTTTTTTTCATACCGTCACCCCATATTCGCGTCTATAAAATCCTGAACGAGTCGCTTGTGGTTATCGTCCCAGTAGTTGATTCGCGCAAGCGTAACGTCTTCCTTAAAACTTTCTACCCGACTTCTTAATTCGTCAGTGGAGAAGTTGTTGCCGTAAAGCGATATTATAGAATAATTCACGGTCACGCTTTCTATCGCGATTCTCTTTTTGAGTTTCTGATACTGCGCAGGATTTTCGGTCTTTAAATAGTCTATTTTCGCATAGGCTTCGTTGATATATCCGAGCCAACTGTTAAGCAGTCCGTAAGAAAATCTTTCTGGTTTCAATATGTTGATATTATCGTACTGACTATAATTCTGCTCTTCGGCAAGTCTTCTTAAATGCGTCGTATAACTGTTGTAGAACTTCATCATAGGCTCTTTCGCGTCCTGAAAATAATGGTCGAAATATTCGTCTATGAGTGCGTCCGTATTTACGTTCACGTTCCACGCCGTTTTATACTGCAACCAGTATTTCATACACTCAAAGCCCGTAGCATTATAATTTACGCCCTGAGACTCTTCTTTATAAAAGATAGGATTGAGCGAAGAAATGTACTTATAGTTTTCCTGCATCATCGTGATGCAGTCTCTCGGCGCAAGATAATCGTTATAGTTTTCCGTATACGTCCAGAACGCTATGTGTTTAGAAAGCGCGCCCCATGCGTCTATGGTAGCCTTATCAGATACGTTCTTGGCAGAAGTAAGTGATTCCGCACGGTTCGCATTGAAAGTACAAACGAACGGATACACGTCGTCGCGGCAAACCACTTCGTCCGCAACGGGAACGTATTTCTTGGTCGCTTCGTCGTATCTCGCGGGCGCAAGGAAAGTTTCTTTATACGCAAAGAAGCAGAAATCGAGAATTCTGTCTTTAAGCGCGGCGTCGGTTTTTCTCGCCTCTTCAAAACGCTTGCTTATATTGTTCATCAATATAAGGCAGCCTGCGGAGTTTGCGCCGTTGTATTTCTCCTTTTTCTCTTTACATGTAGTGCACGTACAGAACGTGATGGTGTCTTCTATATTAAACCCTATGTGCTGAATGTTTTCGTTTTCTTTAACAACGTCTACGAGAATGTTAAAAAGCGTGTCTACGAGCGCGTTATACTCTCCTTCGTCGCCGTGAGCGTAATAACAAATCTGATCTTGCGCGTCGCTGTACCACTTGGGATGAGTTTTCGCATAAGTTTCTTTAGGCAGATAGAAGAACGAGCTGTGATAAGGAGTGGTTCTGCCTACAAACAAGTCGTTGGTTAAACTCACGAATCTGTTTCTGTACTGGAACTGCATGTTCGATACGTACGCGTCGCCGCAGACGATAACGTTTTCTATATCGGGTTTGTCTTTTATGTCCACCGAAACGAGTTTGCAATCTCTGTACTGCTCGACAAACGTTTCGTCTTCTGCATAACACTCGAAATCTACCTGATATGACAGAAATTCATATACACCGTACAGCGTGCCGAAACCGTTTTTGGTCGCACCCGTTATTACGACGGACGAATCTATCGTTTTCACGATATACCCCTGCTCGCCGAGCTCGGAACGCTCGGGTTTTATTCCGAGACTTTCGCTAAGCGAATTAAGACCGATAAGAATATATTTATCGTCTTTGCTATAAGTCAGTCCTGCGTCGTTTATCACGGGAAGTTCAAAACCCGTGGACAAAGAGAATATATCGTTGAATTCGCTTGCCGCAAGCTCTTCTTTATTAGAAGCCGCCGCGGGTATTACGATTTTATATTCAGACGCGCCGTTCTTTACGAGTTCTTTATCAGTATAAACTACGGGCGGGTTGACCGAGCCGTCGCCGTTATCATCGGGGTTTTTTTCCGATGAATCGCAATTGCAGGCAAAAGCCGAAACGGTAAACACTAAAGCTAACAGAAATATCAGTATCTTATATGGCTTTTTCATACTTTCTCTCCTTATTTTATTTCTACGGTATAACTCACGACGGTTACGCTGCCCTGACTGTATTTAACTTCGTTGTCAACCGCGTCCGCTACGTAATAATATATCGTATACGTTCCCGCGGTTTCGGGAGTAAAGGTTCCGTCGGTTATTTTCTTTGCGGCAAAATTCGGTCCTTTCACGAAAACGCAAACCGTTATTTCTTCTTTAGAACACGTGTTGTCGCTGTAATCTATTTCTGCTACGGTTATCTTTTCTCCGACCTTGCCGGAAGTCTTTTTGGTGTCTTCTTTTATCGCTACCGAAGGAGCTTCGAGATCGTAAACGTAAACGACGCACACGAGAGTCTGACTCCTGCCCGAATAATCCGTGGCGGTATACGCTATCGTATATTCGCCGTAATTATCGAGAGAAATTTCGTAAGGCGCGACTTCCGCGTTGTATATTTCTTTGCCGCTCGTATCATTTACAGTGTTGCCCGCGTTTGTCACGGTTACGGTAAAGTTCTTTAATACCGGCGAGATTACGTCAAACGCGATTGTTTCGGGCAACGTGAATTTTTCGCCTTTGTTTTTAAGTCCGCCGTTTTCGCCGAGACATTTTATTATAGGCTTGGTGGTATCTTTGGTAACGCTTTCGGCAAACGACTGCGCGCACACGTTTTTAACAACGAACGCAAACCCGCTCGCGCCGACGCTTTCAAAAGTAATTTTTACTCCGACTTTGCCGGAAGAAAATCCCTTGAACGCTCCGCCCGACAGATAGTTCGCTATGCCGAACTGTTTTCCGTCTACCGTAATGACCTGAGTGCTCGGACGAAGCGAGAACTTGAACACGTCGTTGGAATTACCCGAAAACGCCGTGACAAGTTCGTTCATAGAACCGTCGTTTACGGCAAAGTATGCTTTGGTTGCGTTCTTTATAAACGAAAGTTTAACGGTTTCTTTGTCGTTCTCCGTATCGGTGAGATAAAAGTTGACTTTGCCTATCGCGTTAAAGCCCTTTTCCGTGAGAAAGTCGAAAGAAAGGTCTTCCGCGACAAGAGAGTTTATGAATTCTATATACGATTCGTCGTTATCGATAAGATAACGCGAACCCGAATTCTCAGAATATCCGACTACAACGTCGCCCGTGGGGATAAACAGCTTGTTTATATCGATAACTTCTTCCGTGCCGACGGTACGGGTGATTTTATAAACCTTGCGCGTTATGCTGCCCGCAAGCTTTCCTTCGTATTTATACGAAAAAGTAACTTCGCCTTCTCTTTCCGGCGTATAAACGCCGTTCGTTATAGTACCGTTGTCTACGGACACCTCCGTGTCTACGATTTTATAGCCGCCGTTTCCGAAAGAATACGCGCCGACGGAAGTCAACGGATACGAATATTTTTTAGAACCGTCGCTTAAAATAAAGTTTTTATAAACAATCTTATCGAGATCTTCCGTAACGACGGGATTACCGTTTTCCGCCACCGTTACGTTATATTTTTGCGTCGCTTTCTGTCCGATAAAATCCTCAGCCGTTATTTCCACAACGTACGTTCCCGTTTTAAGCGGCGTAAACGCGTTGTCTTTTACTTCGCATTTTTCGCCGTTATAAGTGACGGAAGCGGTTACGGAGATTTTACCCGTGCCGCCGGAAGGAATTGCCTTTGCAAGCGTAACCTTTTCACCCTGAACGGCGTTTTCCGTTTTATCTTCCAGACCGAGTTCCAGGTTTCGCCCCTCTTTTACAACGGTCACGTCGACGGGTTTTTCAGACACGTCTCCGTAAGAATCGGTTGCAAAATAACAAATGGTATAAGTTCCTTCCGTTTTCGGAACAAACGCGTTGTCTATTACTTCTACCACGGATCTATTATCCGAATAATAATTTTTATAGACTATTGCGTTTACGCTTACTTCGCCGTTTGCCTTATCGTAAGCCTTCGCGTCGAAAAGCGGATATTTGTAACCGACTTTGCCGACGGGAACGTCGTTCTCGTCATAATCGACGGCAATCAGCGCGCCTATATCGTCGGTGACGTTTTTGCTTAAATCCGTGCCGGCGAATTCCTTTATTATAAAGTTTGCGGAAGAGCCTACGTATCTGTCTGCATAAACTTCTACGATTACTTCGCCCGTGGTAAATCCCTCGAACTGCGCAGCGGCTTTCGTGTCGCACGTCAGGGTATATTCCTGATACGCGTCCGACTGATACACCACGCCGTAATCGTTGTCGTAATAAAAGCTGAACGCTTCTTTCGCTCTTGAAAGCTCGTTTTTATAAACGACTTTACCCTTTGCCGACAAACCGGGTCTGCCCCAGAACGAGAAATGCGCGTCTTTTCCGTAAGTAAGGCTTGCGTATTTTTGCGAATACAAGCATTCGTTGGTTTCGCTGCAAACGCTGACCATCGTATAAGAGATATAATCCCCGTCGCCGATTTCGTGATTTTTGAGTTTTAAGATGAGATATTTATCTTTATCGTATACGTCGGTCAATTTAACGTTTATTCTCTTCATATCCAGCTGACCGACGGTAGACGGCAGGCAGGACATAGTGATAAGCGGATTGTTTTTGGTAAGCTTTGCGAGATTCACCACTTTGTTAAAGATAAGCGAATCGTTGGGCTTAAGCGAAACGAGAAGACCGGTCACGTCTTCGTAAACGCCGCCGTCCTCTGCCGAATAGTTGAAATCCACTTCGTAATCGTCAAGCGTTATTTGCTTTTCTCCGTCGTAAACCAACCCGTTTTTAATATCGGAAAGATATTCGTTATAAGCCTTTGCCGTGCCGTATTCCGCAGAACCCGCGCCGCTGACGTAATAAAGCGGGCGTTCCGCCGCGCCGACGCCATCCGAAGCGTCGTGCAAAGCAAATGCGAGCGTCGAGCCTACGCACAGCGCGCACAAAACAAGATTCAAAAAAATCATTAACGCTTTACGCGGTAAAAATCTTTTCTTAGTTATCATCCTTTAATTCCTCCTACAGATAAATTAGTCATGATTCTGCTCTGGAAAAAACAGAAAACAATTAAAACCGGCAACAAAACCAAAAATGCACCCGTGAGCTGCATCGGCACGGAAAACGTGTCGTTGCTCGTATTAATTTTTGTGAAATAAAACAACCCGTATGCGATAGTCGGTTTATCTGGTATATACAAAAGCGGAGTCTGATAATCGTTCCAGAGACCGATAAGTCTTAAAAGAAAAATCGTCGCGAATATGTTTTTCGCAAGAGGTATCATTATTCTTGTCATTACCGAAAACTCCGAAGCTCCGTCTATCTCGGCGGCTTCCATATACGCATCGGGGATTCCGCAGAACGCGTCGTAGAAAACGAGAAAATGAATTCCCGTCTGAAAATGCGCGGACATTATCCACATACCCCATATGGTATCGTAAATTCCGAGCGAAGAAGCAAGCTGCAACGCCGCAGGAGTGCTGCCGACTATGGGGAGCGACATGGTAACCAGAACCACGGTTACGACCACCACGCTTAAAGTGTATCTGAACTTGGCGCACATATAAGCAACCACGCAGGAAACGAGAGTGCTTAAAAACGCGCAACCGCCCGCGTATAAAATCGTGTTAAGATACATTTCGGGAATCTTCACCGTCTGTGTGTTTTTATAAACGCCGACTTTTATAGAGTTGAACGCTTTTATATAGTTGGAAAAAAACCATCCCTCTTCCGGAAACCCCGTTTTGTTATAAGAATACTCAAAGGGATCTTTTACGGAAGTAATAAGCCCCCAGCCTATCATAAGCGCCATAGACAAAACGTAAACGGCAAGCAAAATAAATATAATAACGAAAACCCAGTTGTTTTTAAGAAATTTTTTCATCTTGCACCTCAATTAACGCTCGGTCCTATTTTCCTCATAAGCCATTTAACCGCAAACACGACGGGAACGGTAACAAGCGTCAGCATTAACCCGAAAGCGGAAAGCAACGGGTATTCCGTAATACTTGCTTTTGCCGTTTTTTCGTACAGATAATAACCTATCGTATAAAGGCTTATGTTTGCCTGCGTTCCGTAAAAGCTGTACAAGTTCATCTGCTCGGTAAACAACGCGGCGAGTCCTACGATAAAAAACGTTACGAACGTGGAATATATCAACGGGAATATAATATAAACAAATTCCCTGAGTCCCGTCGCGCCGTCAAGCTTGGCGGCTTCCGTAACGGAAACGTCTATCGCTGCCATACTTCCGTTGTAAATAAGAATAGACGTGCCGAAACCCACCCATATTTTGTAAAAATTGAGAACCGCAAACGCGCTTTTCCCGGAAAGAAGAGGCTGAATTTCCGCGCCGAAAATCGAAAAAAAGTATCTCGGCAACGCGTCCTCCGCCATATTGTTGAACATTATGGCGAGAACGAGCGGAGAAATAATCGAAGGAACGAACAGCACTATTCTAAAAAAAGTGCTACCGATTTTCTTTTTATAAATATAAAACGAGAACAACAAAGCGAGAACCGACGAAACGACCGCGCTTATCAGATACGTTATAAAAGAATTTTTAAACGCGTATCTGAACACGGCTTCCGTTTTAATCATCGTTATACAATCGGAAAACTGTTTAAAGCCTACCCAGGCATACCCTTTTCCTTCAAAGTCGTATTCTTTAAACGCAAGCAAAATAGAATTTATGTTTACGCCGATATAAAAAATACAAAACTGAATTATAGGATACGCCATTACCAGAATGTAAAAGATTAGCTTTTTTCTGCTTCTGGACATTACTTTTTTTGGTTGGATTTTTTCGCTATTCGTTTCCATCGTCACTCTTTAGCACTCCGTAAGTAAGGTTTTCCTGTTATCAGGAAAAATATTTATTGAATTGCGCGTTCCACGCAGACTGACTTCTCTTTTCGCAAATCTTATTGAAAATATCCAGAGCCGTTATGCCATTTTTTAACGGAACGAGCGCATAAGTATCGTAATCGGAAGAATATCTGTACGAAAAATACGATTGATTCTGCAAAAACAAAGGATTATCCGAAACCATATAAATCACGTCGGTGTTTTCGGATTTTTTCAGGTCTACTATGGATTTTGCATAATTAGACAGAGAATCCGTTGCGGAAACGTCGTATTTGATAGCTCTTCTTACGCCAGATATCTGCGTAAACTTATCAAGGCTTTCATCCGTATAGCAGAACATTAAAAACTTCTTGGCAAGTTCTACCTTTTCGGAAGCGATTTTCGAACTGATAAACGCGATATTACCGAGTCCTTCGCCCGTGGTGCATTTTGTACCGACAAGTTCTTCGCTTACTTTAGGAACGGGCATATACGCATATCTGCAATCCGCCGCACTCTTTCCGTATTTTTTCACTCTGTCGAAAACGCCGTAATCCTTAGCTTCGTTTTCCCAGTAGCTGCCCTCTACGAGCATCGCGATCGGTTTGCCGTTCTGATTGAATTTCTGATCGAATTCGCTCAAAACGTAGTCGATTTGCGCCTGAGTGTGAGAATGTGCGTTGGAATTTAAGTTCGCGCTGTAATAATCCGTATCGGAAAGCATTCTCTCTACGAATTTAAGAGAATAATAATATCCCGCGGATTTAAAAGCAAGATATCCGTTTTCGTTGTTTATTTCGGTCGCAGGTTCAAATTCTACGGAGTCGCCGTTTACCGATTTAACTATATGCGTTAAAGTTCCGTTAAAATCGAAAGCGGTTTTAACCTCGCTTCCTTCGTAGTCCGCATATAATGCGCTGAACAAATAGTTCATATAAGCTTTACCGAACTGTCCGGACCATATAAACGGCGTTACGTCGCCCTTCATCTTGTCGCAAAGAACGAAAAATTCGTCGTAAGTCGCGGGAAGACCGTCGTCATAAGTGCCGTATTTTCCGTCCGGACCTGCGGATTTAACGCCGTCCTCGCCGGTATAATCATAATCCTTAAATTCGCCCGCCGCCTTGTCCGCGTTGTTGTTCTGCGTAAACGCACAGAATTCGCTCGGGCAACCGCCTTTTGCGAAAAACAATTCGTAATCGTTGAAAATATTTACGTTATAAGTAAGCCCGCCGAAACTTTCGTAATGCGGAAGAGCATAATATTTACCGTTCATTTTAAAATAGGATTTCTGCTGATCCGTAAGCTTACTCTCTATCGTCTTGCCGTCTGCATTTTGTTCCGTCACAACGGAAGAAATGTCAAGAACGTAATCCGACAATACCATATCGTATAGTTTGGATTTATCGGTGAAAAAAATCTCGTCTGAAGTCATGCCTAATTCGTTAAACAACTCTTCTCCGTCTTTTTTCTGATCGTTTATTCTCACTTCTACCCCGACCTTACCGTTTACGCCCTGATAATCGGAATAAGCCGCCTCGAATCTCGTTTTTACGTCGTAAAGCCAGGCGTTGCCTACGCCGCCGAGATAATGATTTATCTCGAGCTGAGTTTTAGTAGGATCGATATCTTTATTTTTTTCGTCGCCGCAACCGACAAACGAGAGCGCGCCGAATCCGACCACGCAAGCCAGAATCAGGTTAAGTGCTTTTGTTATTTTTTTCATTACTATACCTCTGATTTTTTTATTTTATTATGCACCAAAACACGATATTTGTTCAATACAAAAAACTAAACATATATGGACAAAATTTTTTTTATTTATTATACGTTTTTTTTCGGATTTTAATTCATTAAATGTAATTTATATAAAAAAACAAGCAAATAATGCGTAAAAATACGCGTTTTTCGCTTGTTTTTTAGTTTTTTAAAACAATTTTATATTTTCCTGAAAATTGCAAAATATGGATTTTTTAAATTATTCGTTTTTTTTAATTAAAAAATAGAATAATTTTTTTCGCTTTGTTTGTATCCGTTTTTTTGTCTTTATTTCTCTTTGATTTTTATATCATACATTTTAATCCATTAAATTCAAATATTATCCATATCGTTATTTTTGCGGCGGTGTTATAATATATTGAAATCAGGAAATTGTCGCGGCTATATAAGCGCCCGATATAAAACACTATTATAGGGATTATACGACACGAGAATTTTCATCGGGATTTGCTTTTTCACGATAGCGTTATAAATATTAAACGGAAGAACACTATGAATACTCATATAATTTATTCTTATTACCCCGCCGAATGGCATAAAAATCTCTGGAGAGAAGGCTTTTGCGCGGGCAACGGAAAAACCGGCATAAATACGATCGGTGCGATATGCAACGATTTTTTCGTTATCACGCGCACAGACTTATGGTACGGACTTAAAAAAGCCGAATTACCCGACGTTTCGTATAAACTGAAAGAAATGCGGGTTTTGCGGAAAAACAACGAGTTTAAAAAAGCCGACGGATTGATTTGCGACGAGTTGAAGGCAAAAGGGTATGACGGAAGCTGTTCCGCCCCGATGCCGCTGTGCCAACTCAACGTTACCGCGGAAAACGGCGGATATTTTACCGATTACGTCAGAAAACTCGACATGTCCGTCGGCGAGATAAGTTCTTCCTGGATTAAAAACGGCGTAAAGTATCAAAAGAAAGCTTTCGTTTCTCAGTTGAACGACGTTGCTTATTTGCAAATCACTTGCGAAAAAGCCGATAATTTTTCTTTTTCATTATCGAAAAGAGACGATACCGACAGCAGATTCCCCTGCCCGGAAGAAATCAACCCGGGCATAAATTCCGCGGCAGAAAACGATCATATAGCGTTTTCGGGCAAAAATTCGGACGATAAATATTTCGGTTGCGTCGCATTGATTAAAACCGACGGCGAATGTATTACGCTTCCCGACGCGATAAGCGTAAAAAATGCGAAAACCATCACCGTCTTATTAAAAGCGGTTGCAAACGAAAAAAAATTCGACGGAAACGCCTTATTAAGCGTTCTTCGTTCTTCCCGCGGATACGAAGCCGAATTCTCTCTCCATTCAAAGGCGTTTGCAAAACTGTACAACGGCACCGACCTGAACTTATACCGAGGCAAACCGCACTCCAACGAGGAATTGCTTTTATCCGTTCAGAAAGACGAAGTTTCCACGGAATTGATAGAAAAGCTGTATCGATTCGGAAAATACTTGTTTATAAGCGGCACTGCGGAAAAGGGGCTTCCTTTTTCTCAATACGGAATATGGTGCGGAGACTATTCCGCGGTGTGGGCGCAAAACGTTCTTAACGAAAACCTCGAACTTATTTACGAACACGTTTTCAACGGAAATTTAATAAACTCTCTGCTGCCCGTGTTCGATTATTTCGAAAATTCCATAGAAGAATACAGA
>CAMEHL010000009.1 GCA_945917475.1 uncultured Clostridia bacterium
GCGGTTACAAAAAACCGTAAGTCGTGTGAAAACGGTTTAATATGACCTGTAAAAAAGCGGCGGAAGTCGGAGAATCCGACTTCCGCCGCTTTTTTTTTCTTTTCCCGCAATTTACAGCGTTTTCCGTTTTTTCTATGGACTTTCGCGGCTTTTTTACTCGCCTTTTCCGACGGTTAAACGCAGTTTTCCGCTCTATTTTCTCCGATTTCCGCCTGTTTTCCGTCGTTTTTTACAATTTCTCTTTTTAAGGGTATACCGCTTCTCTTTTTAAAGGTATACCGTCGTTTTTTTCTGTAAAAAAATTCAAAAATATGAAAATACTTTCACATTTTGCTTGACATCGAAAAAATTGTGATGTATTATATATGCGAATATGAAATATTATTCACATTATTTTCGTTGCGGAAATATATATAACTGTAAACGGCGCGGTAATACGCATTATCCGTAAAGCGGATAAAACGCGTGGACGGCGACGGTAAAAAGGTAATAAATCAAACGGCGTAAAAGGAGAAAAAAAATATGCCGATAGTGCTTGCACCCTTGAACAGGGCGTTGAAAATAGTGAGAATAGCGGCTGACGACAAGACGAAAAAGCGGCTTGAAAGTCTGGGAATAACGGTAAACGGAGAAGTTTCCGTACTGTCGTCTTCGGGAGGCACGGTCGTATGCAAGATAAAGGACGGACGAATCGCGCTCGATAAAAACCTGTCCACAAAAATCTTTGTGGCTTAAGCGGAAAACTGCCTGAAAAAAGGCGAATAACCGAAAAAAAATAATAAAGCAAAGGAGACCGATATGGAAAAATCATTGGACACTTTTTCTTTGGGCGAAAGCGGCATAATAAAAGCCGTTTCGGGCGAAGGGAAAATCAAAAGACGTTTGTTCGATATGGGTATTACTCCCGGAGCGGAAGTATATATGCGTAAAAAAGCGCCGCTCGGAGACCCCATCGAAATCACGATAAGAAATTACGAACTGACGTTACGTAAAGCGGAAGCGGCGTGCGTCGTTGCGGAGGTAAAAAAGGTATGAAAAGATTTGCATTGGCGGGCAACCCCAACTGCGGTAAAACCACGCTTTTTAACGGACTTACGGGTTCTACCGCGCACGTCGGCAACTGGCCGGGCGTTACCGTGGACAAAAGGGACGGCGTGTACAAGAAATGCGCCGAACCCGTAGCGATAGTCGACCTGCCCGGCATATACTCGTTATCGCCGTATACGCCCGAAGAAGTCGTCGCGAGAAACTATATTTTAGACGAAAAACCCGACTGCGTAATCAACATAGTGGACGCAACCAATCTCGAACGCAACCTTTATCTCACTACGCAGATTATGGAAATAGACGTTCCCGTGGTGGTCGCGCTAAATATGATGGACGCTCTCGAAAAAGCGGGTGACAGAATAGACGAGAAAGAACTCGGCAAAAGGCTGGGCGTTCCCGTGGTTAAGATTTCCGCATTGAAAGAGACGGGGCTTAAAGAACTCATGGACGTGGCTTTCGAAACGAGCAAAAAACCGCGCAAAGGCAAGACCGTTCTCGCCGATTCCGCCCTGGCGCACTTAATCGGAGACGTAAAAATCGCGCTCGACGGGCAGAAAGTGGAAAACCCGCTCTTTCACGCGGTCAAACTTGTGGAAGAAGACGAGATAGAAGCGGAAATGCACAAAGAAACGCTTAATATGGTGAAAGAGTTTAAAAAGACTTTTTCCGACGACACGTTCGGCACCGACTTCGAAGCGCTCGTCGCCGACGGAAGATATAAATACATATCTAAAAATTTTGCGCCCGTTCTGCAACGCAAAAACAAAGAGAAAATCAAAATGAGCGGTTCGGACAAGGCGGATAAGGTTTTAACTCACAAAATATGGGGTATACCCATATTTCTCGTGATATTGTTTGCGATATTCCACCTTACTTTCTCCGAAAACCTGTTCTATCTCGGTTCTATGTTCGATATGCCGTCCGTTGCCGATAATCAGGCGTTTATCGCTAAAAACGACGACGGTTCGCTCGTCTACGAAACGGACGACGAGGGCAACGTTATTTACGAAAAGGACGATAACGACGAGTTCGTTTTAGACGAAAACGGCGACAAAGTGCCCGTTCCCGTGCTTAACTACGGCGGCAGATGGATTGCCTGTTTTTACGACGGAACAGTCTATTCGCCCGGCGTTATCGTGAACAATATCTGGAACGATATGATTGTCGGAGAAGTTTCGGGCAGGCTTTCGGCTCTCGTGGAAGACAGTTCTATGGCTGATTGGGCGAAAGGACTTATCAACGACGGCATTATAGAAGGCATTACCGCTGTTCTCTCTTTCCTGCCGCCCATACTCGTGCTTTTCCTGTTCTTCTCCATACTCGAAGATTCGGGGTATATGGCGCGTATCGCGTTTATTCTCGACAGAATGTTCAGAAAATTCGGACTGTCCGGCAGAGCGTTTCTGCCCATGATTATGGGATTCGGCTGTTCCGTTCCCGCAATGATTAACACGCGTACGTTAGCGGACGAAAAGGAGCGGACGGCGACTATAAGGGTTATTCCGTTCTTCTCGTGCGGGGCGAAACTGCCCATACTGACGGCGGTTGCGGGCGCGATTATTTCGCAATGGAAACCCGGCATAAACGCAGACCTTATCACGTATTCTATGTACCTGTTAGGCATAATCGTGGCTATCTGTTCAGTTCTTCTTATGAGAAGCACAACGCTTAAAGGGGAGACGCCGCCGTTCATTATGGAACTGCCCGCCTATCACGCGCCGCAGTTTAAAAATCTTATGGCGCATCTCTGGGATAAAACGAAGCACTTCGTCAAAAAGGCGTTCACCATAATTTTTGCGTCCACGATAGTTATATGGGTGCTTACGCACTTCTCCTTTAAGTGGAATTTCTTGGGAGACGAGGATATAAACGAAAGCATACTTGCGGGAATCAGCCAACTCTTTCAGCCGCTGTTTACTCCGCTCGGCTTCGGCAGCAATTCCGCCGCGCTCCGTGAATTCGGCTGGGTGTTCGTTCTCGCCGCGGTTGCGGGACTTATCGCCAAAGAAAACGTCATATCCACGTTCGCTACGCTTGCGGCTTGCCTTTCCGCCATTGTCGGAAGCAGTCTCACGGCGGGCATAAATATAGACGCCGAAAGCGGCATAGGCGCGGTCGTGGCTATGATAAGAGCGACGGGTATAACCGTTCCGGGCCTTCTCGCCTTTATCGCGTTCAATATGACCACTATTCCCTGTTTCGCGGCGGTAGGTACGGCAAAAGCGGAATTGCAGAGTAAAAAACGTTACGGGTGGACATTGCTGTTCTGGCTCTGCGCGTCGTATATAGTAGGAACGATGATTTATACAATCGGCACCGCGTGGTGGACGGCGTTTATCTGGGCGCTCGTAATCGCCGTCGTCGTAACGGTCATCGTTCTCATAAACAAGGGTATGCTTTCCCGCAGGAAAAAACTGAATTAAGCGTATAAATTATGGGACTTCCGGAAATATTGTTGATTATCGCCTGCGCGGCGATAGTGATAGGAGTTATAACGGCGTCCGTCGTCAGTAAAAAGCGCGGAAAAAGTTCGTGCGGCTGCGGCGGAGAATGTTCGGGGTGTTGCCGTTGCAGTCTTTGCGACGGAGGGAAAGAAACAAAAAAAACCACCGTGTACGAAACCGATAATATGAAAAGCGCAGAAGAAGAAAGCGAAAGGTAACCCGAAAACCGAAAAAAACCCGTTTTTCTTCTCGGAAAACTTCAAAAAATCTTAAAATTCTACCGACGGTAGAGTGATTAAACCTCACTCTACCGTCGCATTTTACGCTCTAATCGGGCGCACACGCTCCGTCTACCCGATTACGGCATAAATAGATTGACCGTTTAATATAATAAGCGTTATAATCGACGTGAAAGAAAACGGTTACGGAAAGAACTGCAACGGCAAGGAGCGTTAAAATGTTGAATTTTATTTTAAGTGCGGAAACCGCCTGCGATATGAGCGAAAAACAGGCTAAAGAAAACGGAATTTCCATCATGCCGATGAAATTTTACGTGGACGGCGAAGAGTATTCTTCTTCCGAAGGCAAAATTACGATAACGGGGCTGTGCGAAAAAATGAGAGCGGGTTCGCAGACGAAAACTACCCAGCCCAACGATTACGAAGCGGAAGAATACTTCAAAGAACTGATGAAAAGCGGAAAGGATATTCTGCATATCTCCTTTTCGGGCGGGCAGAGCGGAACTGCCGAAACGATGAGAAAAGCCGCCGAAAAACTCAACGACGGTTACGCGGCGAAGATTTACGTAGTGGATTCTCTCTGTCAATCGGCGGGCGTTTCGCTTTTACTGTATATGGTCAAGGATATGGCGGAAAAAGAAAATTTTACCGCGGAACAGGCGGCGCAATACGCGGAGAGCGAAAAGATGGGGATTGCGCATTGTTTCGTGGTCGATTCGCTCACGTATCTCGCGCGCGGCGGCAGAATATCGCAAAAGAGCGCGTTCATAGGCAACCTTATCAATATCAAACCCGTTATGCACTTAAACGACGAAGGCAAAATCGTGCTTATTCAGAAAGTGCTGGGTAGAAACCGCTCGCTTAAAAACGTAGTTACGCGTTTTAGGGAAAACTATAACGGTAAATTCGACACGGTGTTTATAACTCACGCGGATTGTCTTAAAGACGCAGAATTCGTAGCGGCTGAGATAAAAAAGATAAACCCCGCGCTAAAAGTAATAGTGAACGAACTCGGAAACGTTATCACGTGCCACAGCGGTCCCGGAACGATGGCGGTGTATTTTACCACCGACAGCAGAAAAGAAGTTTGATAAACCGGGCGCGAATAAACGGGCGTTCCGAAACGGATTTACGGAAAATAAAAAATAAGATACTTGCGGGTTGAAAACCTTAAAAGCGGGCGGAGTCGTTATCGACTCCGCCCGCAAATTTTTAAATGGGAAACCCGTCTTTTTGTTGCCGCCCGAATAAATGCGGAACATAAAGGCGAAAGAAATAATATAAGGATAAATATAAAGAGCGTTCCGCTTATACGATAAACCCCGCTATAAACACCGCCGCACACGAAAGAATTGCGACCGTCAGCATAGAACGCTTGCATACGGACGCCGCAAGCGCGACAACCGTGCCGATAAGCGCGGCGTAAAAATTACCCGTCGCATAAAAAATATAAGGAAAGGTCATGGCGGACAGTACCGCGTAAGGAATATAGTAAAGTACGCTGCACAGATAGCGCGATTTTATTTTCTTTCTGAAAAACGCGAACGGTACGGCGCGGATAATATACGTAACCGCCGCCATGGTGAGAATCAAAAGCGTCATTTTAAGATACGGGTGCATCGTTATTCTCCTTTACGGCTTTATTCACGGTTTCGGTATCGCGTTCTTTCCGCACGTCCCGTACGACTTCCGCACTCGCGCGCGAGTCCGCGGCGTTGTCTCCGCCCGTTGCGGAGTCGCTCTTATCCGTTCCGCCTACGGGGAAAATCGCCGCTGCCGCGAGCGAAGCCGCAACGGCGCATATTATTATGGCCATTCCTTCCGAAACGCCGCTTAAAAAGGGAAGATAATAAAACGCGCACGACAGAGCCGCGCTCAAAAGAACGGTAAACAGAATGCCTTTGTTCGTCAAAGACGGCGGAACAATTATCGCCATAAACATAGCGTAAAGCGCGATTCCGAGAGATAAAGTAATTCTTTCCGGCAAAACGTTTCCTAAAAGCGCGCCCGCGAACGTGCCGAACGCCCACCCGATATAGGGCAGCAGAATAAGACCGTAAAAATACCGCGTACCCGTTTTATGCGGTTTTGCCGCCGCCACGGCGAATATTTCGTCGGTAATGAAAGCGGACAGGAACAGTCGTTTCGGGAAAGTGAACGAATCGTCCGTTTTCTGCGTGAGCGTTAAACTCATCAGAAAGTATCGCGAATTTATGACCGCCTGCATGAGCGCGATTTCGAGAAAAGAACCGAGCGACGCTATTACTTCGAGCCCCGCGAGTTGTCCCGCGGAAGTAAGGTTTGTCATGGATATCAGCACGCTTAAAAAAACGGGGATTCCCATAAGGCTCGCTTTAACCCCGAACGCAAAGGATACGGAAAGGTAGCCGAGACCTATGGGAAGTCCGTCTTTTATTCCGTTTATGAATTTTAAATCCGATTGTGTCTGCATATAATTTACCGTAGCCGTTTTCGGTTCTGTTAAACGTACGCGCCGCTCAAAGCGCACAACGTGTAGATAATAGCGCGTAAAAGCGCAAAAGATAAAGAGAAAAACAAAAAGTAAAGCGCGGAATAGGGCGTTACTGCCGCTCCGCGGTAACGTCCGCAACCGAATACTTTACGATTTTTTCTAAGTCCTTGACCGCCACTTCCGCGAAAAAACCTATTTTCCCCGCAGAAAACACTATTTTCTCCTGATTGAGAACGGAACTGTCGAATACGGTTGCGAAAACCTTCTTCATACCCACGGGCGAACAACCGCCGTGAACGTATCCCGTAAGCGGCAGCAGGTCTTTGGATTTCAGCATCGCCACGTTTTTTTCGCCCACCGCCGCGGCGGCTTTTTTAAGGTCGAGTTCGCGGTCGGCGGGAATATCGAAAACGTAATGCGTTCCGCTCTTTCCCGTCGTAACGAGAGTTTTGAAAACTTTTTCGTAGGGCAAAGAAAGCGCGTCGGCGGCGTCCGTTCCCGAAACCGCGCCGCTCTCGCAATAATTATATACGGTATAAGGTATTTTTTTGCCGTCTAAAAGACGCATCGCGTTGGTTTTTTCTTCTTTCATCGTCTGCTCCGCGAGCGCGGCGGTCGTCCGCACCCGTTAACCGAAAGCCGTTTGCGCCTGTCGCGCCCGAATGCTTTCAGGTGTTTTCCGCAATAAGTATACCACTATCCGCGCGCCCGTTCAAGCGAATTCCGCGTAAGCGGCGTAAAAAATTGCATAAAAATTCGCAAAATATCCCGCGGAGTCTTCCTTATTTCGCTCCGCTCCGCGTCGGTGCGGCAGGCATAAACCTGTCGCGCGGCGATAAAATTCCGTTAAATTGTTTACAAAACAAGTATAATCTGTTAAAATGTATCGAAAGACGGTTAAAAAAACCGTTTTGAGCAGATACTGTATTAAAATAAAAAACAAGGAGAAAAGTGTAAAGATGAAAAAAGGTCAGTTCGTTACTTCAATCGTGTTATTTTTCCTTACGGCGGCTTGCTGCGTATTCGCTAATCTCGTTCTCGGCGACTCTTACAGAAGTATGCAGCACGATTCGGCAGCGGGAATCGCCCTTATAGTGATAATTCCCGTAACTCTTATACTTTACGCCGTGCAGTTAGTAACGGGCGCGATTTCTCTCGGTTTGTCGATAAGTTGCTGTTCGAGCGAGAGCAGAGCGATTAAAGTCGCGTCCATAATTCTGGCTGTCGCGGTCGTCGTTCTCGCAGTGGTAAGCATAGCGATTTTCGTCTGGTTCGTGAATAGCGCGAATTCGGGTTCTTCCGCAGTTATTCCGCTTTTTGCGGCGTAAACCGCGGCGCGAACTTCCGCGGACTTCGGCATAAGGATATTAAAGGGAATATTAAACAATTTAAAACCCGCGGCATATAGTGAAAATATGCTGAACAAAGCGGTTATAAATCTGAGCGCGATAAGAGAGAACGCGCTCGCAGTCAAAAGACTTCTGCCCGAAAAAACGAAGTTTTGCGCGGTCGTAAAGGCGGACGCGTACGGGCACGGCGCGGAGAAAGTCTCAGCCGCGCTTTATAATACCGTCGACAGTTTCGCCGTCGCGCTCCCGGAAGAAGGAGTAGCGCTCAGGCGTTCCGGAATAGATAAAGACGTTCTCGTTTTAACGCGTGCGCAGTACGGAGACGTGGAGACTGCCGCCCGGTTCGGGCTGACGCTCACCGCCGCGGAATTCGACGACCTTGCTCTTTTTAACGCCGTCGGAGAAAAGACGGGCGCGGCGATAAAAACCCATATAAAATTCAACACGGGTATGAACAGACAGGGTTTTTCCGATCTGTCGGAAATTAGCGCCGCGTTAAAGTTCTGCGCAGGGAAAAAGGGCGTTAAGATAGAAGGGCTGTATTCGCACTACGCCCGCCCCGAAAACGACGTGGCGAGAAAAAAGGCGACGAACCTTTTTTTGCTTGCAAAACGGCTGGTTAAGGGGTATAATAAAAACGCAACGTGCCATATTTCCGCGAGCGGCGGAACGCTTAAAGGCGAGTTTTTCGATATGGTAAGGATAGGCATACTTCTGTACGGTTATAAGCCTTATAAAACGGACGATATAACCGTACGCCCCGCTATGAAGATTTTTGCGCCCGTTATTTGTGAACGCACCCTTGCTGCGGGCGAGGCCGCGCTTTACGGGGATTGCAGAGCGAAAAAGAAAACGCATTTTTCGCTCGTCAGATACGGCTATGCGGACGGGCTTCCGAGAAAAAGCGTGCGCGGCGTTTTCAATAACCGCTGTATGGACGTAACCGCTTACGAGCGCGGCGGCGTTCTTGCGGAAGAAACGTTCGGAGACGGGTGTTGCGGCTTGTTTTGTCGCAGCGATTCAGAATCGTGTAAAGACAATCGCGGCGCGGAAAACGGCGGGATAAAACTCTTTAACGTTCTTCCCGACGCGGACGTTCTTGCCGGGCGTTACGGCACGATAAGTTACGAAATTCTGACGAAAGCCGCCGTCAGGGCGGAAAAAATATACACGGACTAAACAAGGAGACTGATATGTGGTTTTACGTGAAAAAGGCGGCGTTCCCGTTCGTTTATCTCTTTTTTATGGCGATAACGGCGTTCGGAATACTCTGCATTGAAAATCTGCTGTGGCTTAAAATAATTCTCGGCATTTTAAATCTCGCGCTTTACGTTTTTATAGTCGCTTCCGTATTTTACAAGGAAGGACAGGAAGCGGTTAAAGTCAGAAACGCCAACGATCTGGAACGCCGCGAAATGGTAAGAACGGGCATGGAAAGACCGCTTAAACTCAAAGAAGAGTACAAGCCCTGGAAAGGTTATTTTATAGGGGTTATAGAATGCGTTCCGTTGCTTGCGTTATTGCTCGTTCACACTATTATTCTCGCCGCGGGCGGAGATTTGAAAACTTTCGGCGTAATCGCTATGTTTATATATTTCGTTACCTGCGTGTTTTTCGGCTTTTCGGGACAGCAACTTACGATGTCGTCTTATTACTGCTCGCTCGTCGCGATTCCCGTGCTTGTGCTTACTTCGGGCATTTTCTACCAACTCGGCGCGCGCAAGATAATTTTACAGCAAAAGAGAATACGCGACCGCCAGCGCCAGATTTACGGGGAATAACGCGCGTTTATGAGAATAGTCGGCGGTAAATTTAAGGGCAGAACGCTGTCGGAATTCAAGGGGAAAGACGTAAGACCGACTTCCGACCAGACGAGAGAGAGCCTTTTCAATATTTTGCAGTTCCGCATTTCGGGCAAGTCTTTTTTAGACCTGTTCTGCGGCACGGGCGCGGTCGGCATAGAAGCGTATTCGCGCGGGGCGGGCCGCGTTACGCTGAACGATATTTCGCGCGACAGCGTTAAACTCGCGAAAGAAAATCTCGCAAGGCTAAAAATAAGCGATATAGAAGTCGTAACTTCCGACGCGCTTTCCTTTCTCAAATCGGGTGCGGAAAAATACGATTACATATTTATCGACGCGCCTTACGCTTCGGACGCGGGCGAAAAGGCGATAAGTCTCGCGCTAAAAAGGCTCGAAAAGGGCGGCGAGATAATCTACGAAAACGAGAAACCGCCCGAAAGCGTTCCTTGCGGCGCGGTTTTATCAGACGAGAGAAAGTACGGCAGGGCGAGACTGTTTTTTTACAAAGCGGCGGGAGACGTTCTATGAACTGCGTTTTTGCGGGGACGTTCGACCCGCTCACCGCGGGACACGAGAACGTTATAAAAAAATGTCTTGAAGTTTATCCGCGCGTTCTTATCGTCGCGGGCGAAAACGCGGAAAAAACCCCGTTTTTCTCGCTCGCCGAGAGAATGGATATTTTAAACGCGGTTTACGGCGGCGAAAAGAGAGTTAAAGTAGCCGCCTATCGCGACTGCGCGGAACGTTACTCGGATTTTCTGAAAGAGAACGGCGTAACCTTTTACGTGCGCGGCATACGTTCGGAAAAAGACAGAGAGTACGAAAACGCTGCCATATCCGCAAACGCCGCGCTTTATCCTTTCGTTAAAACGGTGTTTTTTTCGCCCGACGCCGAGTTTTCGGGTATAAGTTCTTCGATAGTCAGAGAAAGGATAAAAAACGGCGCGGATTTTTCCGACCTGTTGTCTGAAAAAGCGTATAACGCGGTGAAAGCCGTTCTCGCGGAAAGGGCAGAGCGTCTGAAAAATCCGTTATAGTTCTTTTACGGCAGTATTTAAGTCGCTTATAATCGCGCGTCCGTCGTGCGGAGAAGCGTAGATTTTCGCATTATACCCGATTCGCGTTTTCTCAATAAAACGCCGCGGACAACGCCAGACCGACTGCAAAACTCACAACCGCTTCCGAAATTTTCGCAAGGAAAAAGGGCGCGGTTTTTATTTTCGCGCTTTTTAAGTAACCGAGCGACTGAACAATTATGCACGTGCCGCCGAAACCGCAAATTCCCGCCGCCACGGGCAGAGAGAAAAAGCCCCTTTCGCCGCAAGCGAGAATTTTAAGTCCGTTGGTACATTCCAGAAGTCCTTTCGCGATTGCTTCGGCATAGTACTCGTCTTTGAAAAACAACCCGAGAAAGCGCGTTAAAGGTATGAAAAATCCCAAATCCGCCAGCACGCACGTGAAAACGGTAAACAGAACGACTATTCCGCCTACGGAGAGAACGGAAGTAACCGCCGAGTGAACGCTGTCGAAAAGGATATTGTCGGCGGCGGGGAATATAGTAAAATTTTCCGTAGGCTTATCTTTGCGCTTATAAAACGAGAATAAAAACCCGGTCGCGACGGCGGCGGAAAGGTTGCATAAAAAAAGCAGGATTCCGAATAGTTTATCGCCGAACGTTATCGCGCCCACGCCGGACACGAGAAACATAGGCGACGGGGTGGAACAGAACGCGGCGGCGCGTACCGCTTCCGATTGCGAAATAAGCCCTTTGGTTTTAAGGTCGGCGACCGTCTTCGCACCGACGGGATAGCCCGAAGCGACGCTTAAAACGAACGCGTAACCCGTTATTCCGCCCGAATTGAATACTCGCCGCATAAAGGGCGAGAGCCGCCGCGAAAGACTGCCCGTGATTTTCAGCGAAGAAAGGGCGGCGGTAATGAAAAAGTAAGGGAAAAGCGACGGCAGAATAACCCCCGCCCATAGTTTTATTCCGTCCGTAACGGCAAAGCCGTATCCCTTACCGAAAGCGAGAATCCCCGCGAGCGCGGAAAAGAACGCAAAGAGCGCGTATTCGCCCGCCGCCGCGATTTTTTGTTTAAATAAATTTTTAGTCATAATATATTTTATTACCGCTTGCTTAAAAATATGGGATATGTTAAAATATTCAATACGGATTAACCGCAAAGCGGACAAGTCGAAAGCCGCGGCGCGGATAACGGTTACGGGAAAGAAAAATGGATAACCTGTTTACGAACTTATATAACGACAGAAAACCCCTGGCGGAAAGAATGCGCCCTACTAATCTCGACGACTTTGTGGGGCAGCAGCACATACTCGGTCAGGGCAAACTCTTACGCCGCCTTATTCAGGCGAAAAAAGTGCCGAGTTGCATATTTTACGGCCCGCCGGGAACGGGCAAAACCACGCTCGCGCGGATAATCGCCGAAACCACGGGCGGTAACTTCGCTATGCTCAACGCCGTATCGAGCGGAGTCGCCGACGTGAAAGCGGTCATAGAAGAAGCGGAAAAGACTTTCGAGATGTTCGGAAAAAAGACGTATCTGCTGCTGGACGAGTGCCACAGGTGGAGCAAGGCGCAGAGCGACTCTCTGCTGGCGGTGCTCGAATCGGGGCAGATTATCCTTATCGGTTCTACCACCGAATCGCCGAATTACAGTATGACGCGCGCAATCGTCAGCCGCTGTACGTTGTTCGAATTCAAAAAAATCGGCGCGGAAGATGTCAAAAACGCGTTACGGCGCGCAATCGCCGCCGAAAACGGGTTAAAGGACTATAAGGTCGTAATAGACGACGACGCGCTTACTTACTTCGCCACGGCTTGCGGCGGAGACGTGCGCAGCGCGTTGAACGGTCTCGAAATAGGCGCGCTTACCACCGCGCCCGATAAGGACGGCAGAACGTTCATAACCAGAGAAATCGCCGCGGAGTGCTTGCAGAAAAAGGCGTTGAGTCTCAATGAAGACGTGTATTATCACATACTCAGCGCGTTCTGCAAAAGTTTAAGGGGCAGCGACGCGACCGCCGCGCTCTATTACGCGAACAGGCTTATAGAAGCGGGTTGCGAACCGCAACTTTTAGCGAGAAGAACGATAGCGCACGCGAGCGAAGACTGTTGTTCGGCGCGCGCTTTAAATACCGCCTGCAACGCTTTATTCGCGCTCAACAATCTCGGTATGCCCGAAGGCAATCTCGCGCTTACGCAGGCTATAATAGAAGTATGCGAAGCGCCCAAGACAAACCGCGTGGTGGTCGCAATGAATATGGCGATTGACGACGCGAGAAACCACCCCGACGACAATATTCCCGATTACCTTAAAAACCATACCGAAGCGAGCAAAAACTACAAATATCCGCACGATTACGGTGGCTGGGTAGAACAGCAATATCTGCCCGATTCCTTAAAAGACAGAGATTATTTCCCCAAAGACAAAAAATAAAAACGTAACGCGGCGCGCGGCAGAACGTAACGGTTAAACCGCGTAAATATTTCGGGCGGGGCGGGGTGTTATTTATCGCGTGAGGCGGTAAATAACGCCCCGCCCGTTTTTTTGCGTTTTTTGCCGCACGGCGCACGGAAAACCGAAAATAGTTTACTTTTGCCACAATAACGGTTTAAAAAGACTATTGCGCATATTAAAGAGTAATGATATATTTATAATATCAAACGAAACAAAATATCGTATTTCAGGATGGAGAAAAATGGACAGAGAACAACTTTTAAAATACCGTAACGCGGTAATATATCAGGTCTATCCTAAATCTTTCGCCGACGGCAACGGCGACGGTATAGGCGATTTACGGGGTATTATATCTAAACTCGACTATATAAAAAGCCTTTCCGCGGACGCGATATGGCTAAGCCCGTGTTTCCCGTCGCCCGGCGTAGACAACGGATACGACGTTTCCGATTATAAAGACATAGCCCCCGAATTCGGCACTCTCGCCGATATGGATGAACTTATCTACAAAGCGGGAAAGCGCGGTATGGGCATAATTCTCGATTTGGTCGCCAATCATACTTCGTCCGAACACGAGTGGTTCAAGAAGTCCCGTTCGGGCAAAGACAACTATTATTCCGATTTCTATTATTGGGCGGACGAGCCTGTCAACGGATGGAAAAGCGCTTTCGGCAGCGGCAGCGCGTGGATTTACGACGAAAAACGCGGTCAGTATTATCTCGCGTCCTTCGCGCCCGAGCAGCCCGATCTTAACTGGACTAATCCGAAAGTGCGCGCGGCAATCGCGGACGTGGTGGATTTCTGGATAAAAAAGGGTGTTTACGGTTTTCGTTGCGACGTTCTCGATATGATATCAAAGGAGTTCGATAAGCCTGACGGTAACGGCAACGGCCCCGAACTTCACGCTTATATCAACGGACTGTTCGGCAGAAAAATTGCAGAAAATATTTTCACCGTGGGCGAATGTTGGAGTTCTCGCCTTGACAATATGCAGAAGATATGCGGTCTCGACAGGCACGAACTGAGTTGTTCTTTTCAGAACGACCACCGCGCGTTCGGCTACGACCCCGTAACCACCGCGAGCGTGCCGTATAAACTCAAAGACGTGGCTGCCGCTCTCTCTAAATGGCAGAAAAACGTAACCGAAAACGACCTTTTGTATGCGCTTTTCTGGGAAAATCACGATTCCCCGCGCATAGTAACGCGTTTCGGGGACGAAACCAAACGCTACGAGTCGGCGACTATGCTCTCTACTATGCTGTTTTTATTGAGCGGCGTCGTGTTTTTGTACGAAGGTCAGGAATTAGGGCTTGTAAACAATAAATTCCACGATATATCCGACTTTGACGACGTGCAGGTTAAAAATGCTTATAAGAACAAGGGCAAAACAAGCGACGACGAGTTTTTCGCCATACAGAACTTTTTCAGCCGCGATAACGCGCGCAGAATGATGCCCTGGACGGACAAACCTGTTCCCGCCTGGATAAAGACGGACGAAAGTCAGTTGAAATACAACGTAGCCGCGCAGGAGAAAGACGCGGACAGCGTACTGAACTACTTTAAGAGAATGCTCGCTTTTAAAAAGATCAATCCCGCGTTCAGTCTGGGAACGTATCGCGAAATTTCTATAAGCGACGACGCGTACATTTACGAACGCGCTTACAAAAACGAGACTTTTACCGTCGTATGCAATTTCAAAAAGGAGAGCGTTATCGCAGTTAAAGGGGGTAAAGTCGTTCTTTCAAACCTAAACAGAGCGCGCGCGGACGGCGTTTACCGCCCGTACGAGTGCGCCGTCATAAAGACGGAAAACGCATAAACGCTATTATGCATGGCTTTTACAGACCCGGCGGTTAAGAATAAACTTTTAGCGGAAACAACGCCCGTCGCCTTATCTTTAAGGCGACGGGCGCTTTTTTCGTGGTAATTGACGATAAACCGCTGAAAGCGTTGCGGCAGGATAAAACCCTTTATATTACAACGCGTTCTTCGGACGAGTTTTTCGCGCGGTATTCTGACGGCGTAATCCCGAACCTGTTTTTGAACTGTTTATGGAAAAACGACTGCGAAGAGAATCCTAAAATTTCCGATATGTCGGTTACGGAGTGGTTAGAAGTTTTAAGATATATAAGCGACAGATTAAGTTTGGTTTCGGTAAGATAAGCGCGCAGACTTAAACCCATATACTGCTTGAATATACGGTTTACGTATATCTGATTGTAATTCACGTCTTTTACGATAGCCGAAATACCTTGTCGTATGTATTCGATATGCTGAAAGCGGAGTATTACCGTGTTAAGCCACTCGGGCATAGTTTTTGCGGACGGCGCGTTGTCTTTGGGTGCGATTTCGAGCAGAATTTCCGTGAGAAAAGAACAGACGAGCAGTTTGGATTCCAAATCGCCTTTATCCGGTTTTCCCGAAAAAGTGTCGAGTTTCTGTTCTAAGAGCAGCGAAAGATGAACGGGGCAGGAAAACTTTTTCACGCTGTCCGACTCTGAGACGATAGATAAAAGTTTTTCGGGCATAACGAGATTGCACAAATCTTCGAAGACTTTTGCCGCGATGCAGATGTCTCTGCGCACGCACCCCTTTTCAGGCACGATTTTATGACTTTCGCCCGGAACGACGAGCGAAAAATCGCCTTTACACAACGAATATTGAGTGTTTCCAACGATATTCGTCGCCTTGCCTTCCTGAATATATACGAATTCGTAAAAATCGTGATGATGAAAAATCGTTCCCGTATCGCCGAGAATATGCGTAAAAAGATATGGATTCTGTTTGCTGTCGAGTTGAAAGTACGTATTGTAAACCATATTTTTCCCCCGAAAGGCGTTCCGACGCCGTCTCTTTTATATCATTATAAGATAAAAAAAGCAGAAAATCAAGCCGTTCCGTAAATTATTTGCGAATTTACGGGAAAAATATTATTGTGTGGCAAAAGACGAAATAAAGTTTATTTTTACCACCAAACAAGTTGCAAACTGTTCTTGAACAGTCGCTGCTTATATGATAAAATTTAATCGTTAAAACGAGAAAAAGGAGTTTGACCATGGCGGAAAATGCGGAAAAACCCGCGGTAAAAGCGAAAAAACCCGTAAATTGGAGCGCGGTTACCCTGATTGTGGCTCATTTTCTTATTCCGACGTTGATGATAGTCGTTTTCTATTTCTACTGCAACGCCTATTCTTTTTTAATGGCGTTCCAGAGAAAGCAGAACGGACAAATCGTCTGGACTCTATATAACTTTGAATTTTTCTTCAATCAATTCGGCGCGGAAGGCACGCTGATGAAAGAAGCGTTTTTAAATACGCTTATGTGGTGGAGCATACAGATGCTGCTTACCGTTATAGGCGTGTTCACTTCCTTTTTCATTTATAAAAAAATCACGGGACACGCGCTGTTCCGCGTTCTGTTTTTAATTCCCGGACTCATATCGCCCATCGTAATGACCTTTATCGTTCAGAGAATGTTGAGCGCGCAGGGCTTTATCGCGGAATGGGTTATGAAAATAAGCGGGCTCGACCGCCCGCCCGACCTTCTTTATGACGCGCGGTTCGTAAAAACCTGGCTTATCATAAAATCTTTTCCGTTCGCCCTTGCGACGAATATGCTTATATGGGTGGGTTCAATGAGCCGTATTCCCGAAAGCGTCATAGAATCGGCGAAAATCGACGGGGCGAGTTGGGTTACGGA
This sequence comes from uncultured Clostridia bacterium, assembly GCA_945917475.1. GTDB lineage: Bacteria > Bacillota > Clostridia > Christensenellales > Borkfalkiaceae > UBA1259. The sequence goes on from CAMEHL010000009.1 coordinate 16,533, forward strand.
AATGTTCCGCATAGTAATACCTATGGTTTTACCCGTCGTGGGCATAACGCTTTGCAGCAACATTTCGGGTTTGTTCAGCGCGAACGGCGGCGAATTTCTGTACACGAAAGGGCAGAACGGCACTATGACGCTCAGCACTTATCTGTATTTGCAGGTTTATAACACGAGTTCGTCGTCGAACTCTCACAACCAGGCGGCGGCAGTCGGCTGGATGATGACCATCATAATCGCACCCTTAATTCTTATCACGCGCAGATGGATGAACAAAATAGGGGAGGTGGAATACTGATGGCTACGGTTAAAGCGAGAGTCCCGCGCCGCAACAGAATCAAAAAGCAGGTAAGTTGGCGCATAACAAACTGGATAATGTGCGCGTTTTACGCGGTTTTCGCGTTGTTCTACGTTTATCTTCTGTTCTGGCTGTTTATGACGGGCTTTAAAACTCAGCAGGAAATCGCGCTCGACCCTTTTTCTCTGCCCAAGGTTTGGCGGTGGAATCGCTACCCGCAAATGGTAAAACTGTTCACGTATAAAGGCACGGGTTTTTTCGGAATGTTGTGGAACAGTACCTGGGTATCCGTGGGCGGTTCGTTGATAATGATGATGACTACCGCGTCCACTTCTTATATAGCCACGCGTTACAAATTCCCGGGGAGCAAACTGATTGCGCCGTTCATAATGTTCACGCTCGTGTTTCCCATATACGGCGGAACGGGCGCAAACTACCGCCTTATGTACCTTTTCGGACTGCACGACGGACCTTTGTATCTCTTATTCTACTGCGGATTCGGCGGCTGGAACTGGTTTTATTTCCAGTCGTTTTGGATAAACCTTTCAAAGACTTACGCTGAAGCCGCCAAAATAGACGGCGCGAACGACTGGGTGATTTTTTACAGAATAATGCTGCCGCAGTCAATCGGAATGTTCGGCGCGTTGTTCATAACCACCTGGATAGCGCAATGGCAGGATTACGGCAACGCTCTTTTATACCTTAAAGAAACGCCCACGCTGTCGCTCGGGATTTACTATTTCGACCAGGAAATGCTTTATAGGCAAAGACGGGACATACTGTTCTGCGCCTGCTTTATTTCCACTCTGCCTATATTTATAATATATGCTATTTTTAACGGATTCCTGTTCAGAAACGTGTCCGTCGGCGGAATAAAAATGTAAGCGTAGCAAATTTTTAACCGCAATACGGCGGTTAAAGGCGGCGCGCAGAAAAACTTAAAAGAAACGGAGACGTCTCCGTTTCAGTCGTTCTTAACGCCCGACTGAAAGGACGTTTATCGGATACGGTTAAAACGCTTTGCGGCGCGATAACCGAAAAAAGAAAATAAGGAGAAACTGATTATGAAGAAACTCGTTTACAAAATATCGGCGCTTGCTTTGTCGGTATTTATGCTGTTCGGCGCGGTAGGATGCGGACCGAGCAAGAAAAAGGGCGGCTCGGGTACGATTTCCATATCGCTCTGGGAAAGCGGCTGGGGCGCGGAGTGGCTTTACGCTATGGCGGATGCTTTTAACGAAGAATATCCCGGTTACGAAATGGATATTCACGCATCGTCGTCCGACGGCGATATAACCAACCAACTTCCCAACCCCGACCAACACGAAATAGACTTGTTTATGGGTTGTAACACCGATCCCGAACTGTACGCGGCGTATTACGAAAAACTTGACGACGTGGTTGCGGGCGTAAACGACGGCGAAACCAGAACGGTAGGCGATAAAATCGGCTCGGAAATGCTCTCTATGATACAGAACGCCGACGGACATTACGACAAACTGTATTACGGAACGGGTTATATATCCATTATGTATAAGCAAGACGTGTTCACCGCGCACGGCTACGAAGTGCCTAACACGACGAACGAAATGGTCGCGCTCGTAGAACAAATGAAAAGCGACGGCGTAGTGCCGTTCATACATTTCTCTAACGGCGGTTATTGGCATTGTATGCTGTGGACGTGGGCTATTCAGTACGCGGGCGCGAAAGACTTTTATTCGCTTTCGCAAAATCCCACGCTCGCCGACCTGACCGACGACGAAAACGGAATTCCGCAAGGTCTTAGCGCGCTCTATTCTCTGATAGGCGATTTGGACAACTATTATAGCGGCTCGTCAAGTCTCGACTTCTCGGGCGCGCAGTCCATTTATCTCAGTTCAGCGGAAGAAGCGGGCGAAGAAATCGCTATGATGGCGAACGGCGCGTGGATGGAAAACGAACTTAAATATTCCGAAAGCGACTTGAATAAGACGGTTAAAGCGATGAAAACGCCCGTTGTAAGTTCGATAATCAATAAATGCACCACGATAAGAGACGACGCCACTCTTTCCGCGGTAATATCGGCGATAGACTCGGGCAAAACGTCTTATTCGGGCGTTTCCGAACAGGATTTTAACCGCATAGCAGCCGCGCGCAGCGTAGAAGTTACAAACGCGCCCGGTCTCGAAATATGTATTCCCAATTACAGCGACAACATAGAAGGCGCAAAAGAATTCGTTAAATTCTTCTTCTCCGATAAGGCGTTGCAAATCTGGTTCGAAAAGACCAACGTGAGACAGTTCGCCGATTTCGACGACGCGACTTTAAGTTACAGCGATAAAAATCTCAGCGAATTCGGCAAATCGCAACTCGCCATAATGAATTCGTCCAACCCCGTGGCGGAAGGCCGTCCTCACTCCTCGCACAAGATATTCGTTGCGGGCGGCGCGTCGCTGGTGGCTGGTTTCGACAACGCCGGTTACGCCGCGTCTATGGTAAGTTATCCCTTTAAAACGGACGCGCAAATCTGGACTGCTATAAAGAGCAATATAGAAAGCAAATGGGCGACTTATTGGCAGACCGCCGGTCTCGACGTCCCCGAATAAAATTCCCCGAAAAAATAAAAATAAGGAGAGAAAAAATGAAAGCATTGACAAAAAGAATTACGTTATGGCTGTGCGCGCTGGGTTTGTGCGCGTCCGCGGTTGCGGCGCTATCCGTAACAGCTGAAACGCCCGTTTACGCCGCCGCCGATATCGGCGTAGTAGCGGACTTTACCGCACAAGACGTTACCTTATTCGACGAAGTGGGCGGAACGCTCTGCGAGTTCAAAGAAAACGTCGATCCCGATGGAGATGGTGTAGCCGACGCGGCGACCGCGTTAAAATTCAAATGCCCGTCGAATAAAGCGTGGAATTACGTCAAAATACAATTTAATAACCAACTCACCGTGAAAGACGTTTACACTTTAAAAGTCCGCTTTTATATCAATATCGGATTAGGTGCGTCGACAAAACCGCTTATAATGTGGAAGTCCTTTGCCGACGTGGATACGAAATACGTCGATAATCTCGGACAGAAAGTCTGGCACGAATTAGAGTTCACGAGAGAAGAAACGATGAAACTCGCCGACCCTGCCGACGGAAAAATCAAGGGGCTCGTAATAGGTATGCACCCGGTTAACGATTCCGTGAATACGCCCGAATTCTATCTCGATTCGGTAACTTACAACTTAAACGACGTGCCCGTTATTCTCGACAACGACAAAGAGACGACGGGCGAAGACGTATCGTATATGTTGGTAAAACGCGGAGAAAGCGTACCCGTACCCGAAACGCAGGTTTTCGGCAAACAGGTAACTTGGTATGCGGACGAAAACAGAACGCAGCCTTTCGACTTTGAAAACACCAAAGCCGCCGTGGGCGTAACGCTGTACGGAAAATACGAAGATTTCGTTCCGACAAAGGGCGTAGTTTCGGAATGTACCGAAGCGGATACGAGATATAAGGCTATTCCGCTCGACGATTATTATAAAGAATATAAAGACGGCGAACCCGTAGGCGGCACTAACGGCGTGCTTAACGAAAGTTGCGTTTCTTACGTAAAGAACGTTGATACCGACGGCGACGGAGTTATCGACGCGGAAACGGCGATTAAGATAAGCAACTGGTCGACCTGGCACGGATTTGCGCTCGAATTCGCCGCACCCGTGGATATGGAAAAGGTGTCCAAGATAACTTTCCGCGTTTTCTTCGATTTGAAAGGCGTTGCGGGAGGCTCTATATGGGCGGGACCGGGCGATTTCGGCAACGGCATAAAATGGCTTGATTTGGTGCAGGAAAAATGGTGGAATGTCAGTTTTTCTTCTGCCGACGAACTCGCCGAATTCAAAAATTCTGACGGTAAATTCGATTATTTCGGCTGGGTAATAGGTTTTACACTCGGAGCAGGCGAAACCGTTTCGCCCGAAGCGTATATGCTTATCGATAAAATAACTTACGAGTGGAACTGCAACGTAACTTTCGATTGCGATACGGCAAATTCGGGCGTGCCCAACTACTCAAAGGTTTATTCAAGCGGCAAGAAAATAGGCACTTCGCCCAAAGCCACGCTTAAAGAAGGATTCGACGTAGAATGGTATACGGATAGCGCGAGAACTGTCGCTTTCGATATTAAAAACCAAGCGGTTTCAGATGATATGACTCTTTACGCGAAATACGTGGCAAAAAAACTGAACGTTACTTTCGATTATAACGAATCGGAATCGGGAATTGCGAGCGAGACGGTTGCGGTAGACTACAACGGAAAAGCGACCGCGCCCGAAACGACGAGAAAGGGCTATACGATAGAATGGTATACCGACGCGGCGTTATCCGAGAAATTCGATTTTAACACAGCGATTACGGAAGATATAACCCTTTACGCGAAATACGTAGAGAAAAGAGGTTGCGGCTCCGCGATAGGGGCGGACTTCGCCGCGGTTGCGGTAACGCTCGCGGTTGCGGCGGCGACGGTTGCGGCAGTCCGCAAGAACAGAAAAAAAGAAAACTGACGCGCTGACAGTTCTGCTTTTATACGGCAACGCTTCTTCGGAAAAATCGTTTTCCGAAGAAGCGTCATACCCCTTTACCGCCGCGGCGAAAGGGAATAGCCGAAAGCGGATTTAACCGCGGAATTTTTACGGGACTTTCCGCCGTATATATACACGCTTAACCAAAAAGTTAAAACAAATAATAATAAGGAATCATGCGGGGCGCATAGAGCGTATTCAAAAAAACCGTAGCCGCTGCGTTGTCGCGGCGCAAAAGGCGCTTAGGTTTAAGACGAACGCTTTCGCAAACCGTAAAAAAATATAAGGAGAAATATGATGAAGACACAATCAAGAACCTATAAAAAAGTTCTGCTTGCCGTAGCCGCGTTCGTATCTTTCGCAATCGGTCTGTGCGCTCTCAACTTCGGCGGCTCTGAATTCTCTGCGTCGGCGGCATCGCAGACGCTTATAGAATTCACGCAGTCGGACACGTCTCTTTCAGACGGCAACGGCAGTTACGAAACCAACGTAGATACGGACGGCAACGGAGTCGTGGACGCGGCGAGCGTGTGGAAATTAAATCCTACGCAGGCGTCGTCCGTGATTTCCGTCGGCAACGTTTCGCTCGGCAGCGGCACTAAAAAAGTGCAGATTCGTATGTACGTGCATTGGGGAACGCTCGATTCGAGTACAGGCGAAACAAACGGCGAAATAACCGTCAAGTTCAACAATTTGCCTGCCGGTTATCTCGGCTCGTCTCAATGGTCGGGCGGGACTGACGATTTGTTCCGTCCGCTCGTTCAGGACGAATGGATGACGCTCACGATCGAAACGAACAACACCGCACTCACTTCGCTTGGATTTGATTTCAAAAACACGGGCATTACCGCCGAATCAAACGCGTTTGTTTACGTGGACAAACTTTCCGTAATGACCGCTTCCGCAGAAAAAGGTAAAAACGTGGTAACGGAATTTGCCTGGGACGAAGTGAATTATACGGGTAAAGGCTGGCGTACCGACCTTGTCTCCGACGTTGATACCGACGGCAACGGAATCGTCGACGCCGAAAACGCTTGGAGAATAGGCGTAACGCAGAAAGGTCTTTCTTTCGCAGGTACGGCTATCACTATGGATTTTGCGGAAACGATAGATTTCAGCGCGAAACTCGGCACTAACCTTAATGGCATACAGTATCGTATGTATCTGCATCTCGGCGAAATTACGGGCGCGTATAATATAGAAGCGTATATCAACGGCGATCTCGTGGCAAACTGGGCAAGCGCGTCGGACGGCAACTTTGACGTAACCCGTCCCATCGTTCAGGACGAGTGGATTACTTTCACTCTCGCTTCGGGATTTTCGATTACTTCTCTCTCGAACGTGGGATTTAAATTCCCCGCGGGCGGAATCAACTATTACCCGTGCGCTTACGTTCTGATCGATAAAATCACCACGGTAGAAAACACCGAAACTTCGGACGCGACAATTCTGACCGAATTCGGCGCAGACCAGATTGACCAGGCGGGTAAAGGCTGGCGTACCGACCTTGCCATAAACGTAGATACCGACGGCGACGGAAAAATCGACGCCGACAACGCCTGGAGAATAAATCTCGATAAGGGCAGCGCAGCCACGGGTATCAAATTCGCCACTCCGATAAACATTTCCGCATACGCGGGTATTCAGATGCGCGTTTACGTTCACTGGGCGAGTTCTTTCGGCGTAAACAGTCAGATTTCGTTATGCGCAAACAATACGGACGCATATAAACCGAACGGCGCATACGACAAAGTTTTCGCTCTCTGGAAAGGATTAGATGAAAGTAGTCGTCCTATGATTCAGGACGAGTGGATTACTTTCACGTTTGCGGAGAATATTACGAAGGAAGTACCGACTATTTCTTCGCTCGGAATTTATATTACCGCCGACGGGGCTGCCGCCTACGACGAAGCGTATATGCTTATAGATAAAATCGTGGCTATTCCCAAAACCGCGCAGTTGCTCGGCGAAAACGTGCTTGCGGAATTCGACGCCACTCAGGTAAGTCATAACGGCAAGGGCTGGCGTACCGATTTGGTAACTCCTATGGACGAAAACAGTCAGGGCGTTGATAACGCCTGGAGAGTCAGCGTCAACGCTCTCGCGCCCGAGCCTACGATAGCGTTTGCAAATACTATCGACTTAGATAACGTAGAATGTCTGCAATTCCGCGTGTATCTGCACCTGGGCGCAAGTATCGACGACGAAAATACAATTTTAGGTTTCAAGGGCGACGGACAACTGTTCACAAACTGGCGGAACTACGGTCAGCACGAAAAATTCAGGCAGGACGAATGGGTAACCTTTACGCTCAGTCCGGAAGAAACCGCCAAACTCAAAACCAACACGGCAGGCGAACTTAATACTCTCGCGCTCGCCATAACAAAAGGCGGAACGGCGTTCTACGACGACGCGTATATACTTTTCGATAAAATCATCGCCGCACCCGCGACCGCAAAGAGCGCGGGAACGCTCGTAGAGTTCGGCTGGGACGATATCGATTACACGGGCAAGGGCTGGCGTACGGATATCGTTACCGCGGCAGACGAAAAATATGAATGCGAGAGCGGTTACAGACTTCGCATGACGGAAGACGCGGGTACGACCCCCAACTTCAAAATAATGCCTTTCAGCCTTGACGGAGTTAAGTCTTTCCGTATCCGTATGTATATTCATTGGGGAGAAGTTAAAACCAACCCGTCCGCGTTGCTGTTTATTCTTAAAGACGGTACTACGGAAAGCAGTCTCGTTTATCTGTCTTCCGATACGACTTTAACTCAGGACGAATGGGTTGACGTTTATATAAACCCGACCGAATGTGCCAAACAGATTAAAACGGTTTCTGAAATTTACGTTCAGAAATTCGCCGGTGCGGATTTTGTGCAGCACTCCGACGCGTATATTCTGTTCGATAAAATTTACACTAATATGTACGAAGTAAATCTTCACTACGAAGACGAAAGTCAGAACACCACCGTTACAGTGGCGGAAGACGACGTTCTTTCCGCTAATCTCGGTGAAAAAACCGGTTACGACGTAGAATGGTTTACCAACTCCGAAAAAACGGCTAAATACGACCTGTCGTCGGCTGTAAAAGGCAATCTCGACCTGTATGCCGGATACACGATTAAAAAGTATACGGTAACCTTTAACCACGGCGACAATATAGCCGCGGACGTATTGAACAACGTCGAATACGGCAGCAAGATAACCGCCGCGGAAGGCAAGAAAACGGGATACACCGTAGTCTGGTACACCGACGCGGAACTCACTCAGCCGTTTGATTTTGCAAACACCGCAATATCGGGCAATCTCGAACTGTACGCCAAATATACGGCAATCGAATACACGGTAACGTTCGTTCACGGCGGCGAAGTTGAAAACGAAGAAGTGAAAGCCGACTACGGCACGAAAATCACGCCCGCGTCGAGCAAGAAAGGCGGCTACGGCGTAGTATGGTGCGTAGACGAACAACTCACTCAGCCGTTCGATTTTGCAAACACCGCAATTTCGGGAAACATATCGCTTTACGCAAAATATTCGCCCGAAAAGTATACGGTAACCTTTAACCACGGCGACAATATAGCCGCGGACGTATTGAACAACGTCGAATACGGCAGCAAGATAACCGCCGCGGAAGGCAAGAAAACGGGATACACCGTAGTCTGGTACACCGACGCGGAACTCACTCAGCCGTTTGATTTTGCAAACACCGCAATATCGGGCAATCTCGAACTGTACGCCAAATATACGG
>CAMEHL010000010.1 GCA_945917475.1 uncultured Clostridia bacterium
CTTTGACTTATAATAAATTAAACGCATAATAAAAACCGCGTAAGCGTGCGGTTATGGGAGAGTTTATGGAAACTTGTCAATGCGGCAGAGCGCACCGTTCTTCGGTAAAAAGGGTAATTGCGGAGAGCGGCGCGATAAACGCCCTGCCCGAACAAATAAGACTTCTCGGCGGAAAAAAGGTTTTTATCCTTGCGGACGAAAACACATACTCCGCCGCGGGAGAGAAGGTAACGGACGTTCTTAAAAAGTCGGGCGTTTCATACTCTCTCCGCGTTTTAAGCGGCAGGCTCGCGCCCGACGAAAAGACCGTGGGAAGCGCGTTTATGCTTTTCGATTCCGATTGCGACGTTATAGTCGGCGTGGGTTCGGGCGTTATAAACGACACGTGCAAACTGCTCGGCGTTAAAACGGGAAAGCCTTATATAATCATCGCGACCGCGCCTTCTATGGACGGATACGCTTCGGCGACCTCTTCTATGGACGTGGACGGGGTGAAAACTTCTTTGCAGACCAAATGCCCGGACGTTATTATCGGCGATACAGACGTTTTAAAGAACGCGCCCGTGCGTTCTTTACAGGCGGGGCTCGGCGATATGCTCGCAAAATACGTCGCTATATGCGAGTGGAGAATAGCAAATCTCGTAACGGGCGAATATTATTGCGAAAACGTCGCTTCGCTCGTGAGAAGCGCGCTGAAAAAATGCGCGGACAACGCCGACGGCCTGCTTAAAAGGGACGAAACCGCCGTAAAAGCGGTGTTCGACGGGCTGACTCTCAGCGGTATGGCGATGGAATATGCGGGTGTTTCGCGCCCGGCGTCGGGTGCGGAACATTCTATGTCGCACGTGTTCGATATGCGCGCCCTTGAATTCGGCACGGGCGGCGACTTGCACGGAATACAATGCGCGGTCTGCACTCTCTACGTCGTGAGAGCGTACGAACAACTTTCCGCTATGCCGTTCGACGAAAAACGGGCGATAAAACACGCGGAAAACTTCGACCTTGACGGCTGGCGCGAAAAACTCACGGCGTTTATAGGAAAAGGCGCGAAAGCGATGATTGAACTCGATAAAAAGGAGAGAAAATACGACCGCGCGAAACACGCGGAACGGCTTAAAAATATAATCGGCAATAAAGACGAAATACTTAAAATCGTAAAAGAAGAACTGCCCGACAGCGCGTATATCCTTTCCCTTCTCAAAAAAATCGGCGCGCCCGTTTGCTGCGAAGATATAGGAATAGAAAAAGCCGTTCTCCCCACGGTGTTTGCGGCGGCGAAAGACATACGCGACAAATATATTCTGCCGCGGCTGTGCTGGGATTTGGGGGTAATAGACGATATACGCTTTTAATCTTTTAACCGCTACGCCCCGTCTAAAATAATTCCGCACGGGATTTTAAGATTTAAAATGCGCCCGCCCCTGCAATTTTTGCAGGGGCGGGCGTTTGTCCGACGCCGCCGGAAACGTCGGCTGTGTTTTAATATTTTTAACGGTTTACCGTTACATAAGCATTTTGCCCTGTTCGGAATTTATGACTTTGAACATTTCAATCTGTCTGCCCGTCGCGGCGTCGATATACGCGAAGTATGTCGCGCCGTCGTAAGTGCCCATAAATTCGTAGCACAGTTTTTCGCTCTTTTCGCCGATGGGAACAACCGCCTTGCGGCAAGTTATCACGTCTATCGCGGACGAGACTTTTTCCTTCGCCTGAGCCGCGGTGAGCGCCGTCTTTTCTATCACCCTTTCGGTGTGGTTGGTATAATAAGAAGTCGCTTCCATGCCGATAATTTCAGCCGTTTCGGCGCACACTCTCACTTTGACCAGGTCGGAATATATAATCACGTCGTTCTGAGCCGCCGCAAAGTTAATCGTGTACACGTTGCCAGAAAGGTTAATCCAGACGGGTTTCATATCGGCAAAACCCTGATATGCCAGGAATTCCAGAGCCTTGTCGGTGGCGTAATCGCCGTCGTACACCGTGTCCTTGCAACTGCCCGCATAAGCAAACGCCACGAGTTTTCCGCCCGTTTCGGATATCTGCGCGAAAAGGTTTTCGCCTTTAACCGTGGCGGAAACGTTAAAGCATCTCAGCGAGCCTTCGAGCGTGCCGGCGTTAGCGACGTTCTCTATCCCGTACGCGCCGAATATATCGGTGAAAATCTCCTTCGCGCGCGCTTCGTCGATCTTGTCGCCCGAAAGCCCCTTTATTTCTCTGTCGTCCGCGCCGTCCGAGAACGGTCCGTCGTAAATCAGTTCGGGGTATTCCACCGACAAGTTTTCGAGTTCGTTGAAGTTTTCTAAAACCACGTTGCCCTTGTCGCCCGTCGCCATAGACGCGAACGAGAAGTCGTCCGCCATATTGCTCATAGTCTTTTGCAGCGAATCTTTAAGCATCAGGTTGGCGTTATACAGTTTTTTAAGATTTTCCTTTTCCGCGGCGGTAAGAGTTCCGCCTTCGTTGAGTTTTTTGTTGAGATACTTCGCGTAGTCGCCTATCTGGTTGACGAGTTTCACCGTGAAAAATTTGCTCTCGTCTTCGAGCGGAAGCGACTGAATATCGTTCTCCGCGAGTTCGCTGTTGACGGCAAGGTCTAAAAGGTAATTCTGCACCGCGCCTTCGTCCGACGTCGCTAATATCTTGGACATATTAAGGTCGATATTGTCCACCTGTTCGACCGCGTCGTAAAAACTTCTCCTGTACGCCGATTCGAGCATAGCGTCGCTCGTCGTCGGCATTAAAAAGGTAAACGTCAGAACGGACGCAAGAACGAGCGTTGCAACGCCCAGCGATATGACCGCCGCGAGCCAGCCGCCGAATCCCCTGTTTCTTTCGCGGTTTTTCTGACGGTTTTTGGCGCGCTGTTCCTTTCTTTCTTTTTTAGCCAGAAATTTTTGTTTTTTGAGTTCCGCCTTTCTTCTTTTTTCTTCGCTTTTAAGTTGCGCTTTGCGTTCTTTTTCGGCGGCGATGCGTTTTTCGCGCTCTTTCTTCGTCTCGTGCTTTAACTTGTCGCGGCGCGCCGCGCGTTCTTCGGCGCGAAGTCGTTTTAACTCTTTCGCTTCCGCCTTCTTTCTGTTTTTATCGCGCAAAGCGGCGGCTTTCGCCTTTTCTTTTTCCGCTTTTTTATGCGCTTTTATGCGGGCGGCTTCCACGCGTTTTTCGGCGCGGATTCTCTCTTTTTCCGCTTTAATCGCCTGTTTTTTGCGCTTTTTTTCGAGTTTGGCGCGCTTTATATTCTCTTTTTCTCTCTTTTTGCCGTTTTCTTTTTTCTCTGCGGAAGTCTTTTTTTGTTTCGCGCCCGTTTTCGCGGCGTGTTTTTTAACGGCGGGTTCTTTAACGGCGGGTTCTTTAACGGCGGGTTTAACGCCGCTTTCCCCCGCAGAAGTTTGCTCGCCGTTCGCTTTTACGGCGTTTTCGGCTTTTTCCAATGCGTTGTTTTTCTGTTTTTCCATAATTCTCTCCTTAATTATTTAGCGAAAACGTGGTTGCCGATTGTTACGGTAGTCGTTCTCGAAAAAATCCACGCGGACGTGGCAGTCGCGGGGTTATAGTAGTAAATCGCGCCGTAAGTCGGGTCCCAGCCGTTCATAGCGTCCTGCGCGGCTTTTTTTGCCGTAGCGTCGGGAGTTAAGTTAATCTGCCCGTCGTTCACCGCGGTAAATGCGTAACTCTGATATATTACGCCCGACATAGTGTTGGGGAAAGACGCGCTTTTGATTCTGTTCATAACGACCGCGCCGACCGCAACCTGCCCGACGTAACTCTCGCCCCTCGCTTCGCCGTAGATAAGCCGCGCGAGAAGATTTACGTCCGCGCTGCTGTAACTGCCCGTAACGTTGGCGGAATCGGAAGAGCCCGTGCTTATTCCGAGCGCGGCGAGCGTTTTGTTACCCACTATTCCGTCGGCGGTAAGCCCGTTCTTCTTTTGAAAGTATACGACGGCGGCTTTGGTTTTCGCGCCGAAAATGCCGTCGACCGCGCCCGTGTAATACCCCCAGTTTTTAAGTTTCTGCTGTACGGTTTTTACCGTACTGCCCGTACTGCCCTGCTTTAACGTCAAAGCCGAGGCCGTTTCCGTCCTGACCGGCAGCGCAGTACAAACGCAAAACGCCGCGACGAGAACCGTTAAAACGAAAGCAAATGTTTTAATCGCTTTTTTCATTTTTCCCTCCTTGTTTTTCATAAAAGCGTTTTATAATCTCGTGAATTTTGCTTTTGTAAACGTAGTTTTGCCCTTCGCCCGTAAAACATAGCGGCGGGTAAACCACGCACCACCAGTTATCGCCTTTTCCGCTGCCGAGATTTATTATCAGCGCGTCGTAATATCCGCAATCGAGCGTCAGTTCTCCGTAAACGCGCGTGGGGAACTTTTCGTTTCTGATAAGGGCTTCGCTCGAATAACCGAATCCGTTTTCTCCGAGCACTCCGTCCGCCACACGTTCTATGCGGGGAATAAGCGTTTTTATCGTTTCTTCCGCTTTCTCCCGCGTGTCGCAAGCGGCTAAATACGGAGTTAAAAATTCCACTACTGCGTCTTTTACTTTGTATTTGACGTTCTGATCGGCGTCCGAATTAGAATCGGCGCGGATATGTATGCGAAGATATTCCGTCGTCGGCTTTTCGCCGCGCGCGGCAATATACCCCGCCGTTATCAAAATTATTATGGCTAACGCTAAAAAACTTATGCAGACTTTTTTCATTTTTCCTTTCGCGGTCTTAAATTTACGGCTTATTTCCGCCCTGCCGCGCTCCTTTTTTATTTAATTTTTTCTTTCATAATTTTTATTGACCGATTTCTCCCGTTTAAGCGGCGCGCGGCGACGAAAAAGCCGACTTTCTGTCGAAAGTCGGCTTTTTCCCGTAATTATTCTTTTCCCCGCGCCGCGCTCAACGCTCGCGCGCGTTTTCCGTTTCCGCTTTTATAAGCCTTTTCCCGTAGACGCCCTTTAACGCTGCGTACGCCGCGTTTCTCTCCCGCGCGCTAACGAACACGGCGAAAACCGCCGAACCCGAACCCGTCATGAAAGACGGGGCGAACTCGCCGAGCGCGGCGACGCTCTCGTCAATCCCGCGGCACAGTTCGCACGCCGACGGATAAAGGTCGTTTTTCGCGACGGCGGCGTAACCCTTTACGTCCCCTTTCAGGAGTTTTCCGAGCGCGCGCTCCGTGCAGGGCGGATAGGTTTTTCCCTTTTTATCGTAACGCGCGAAACATTGCGCCGTGTCCACGCCTTTTTCCCCCGCGACGATTAAAAAATACATTTTAACGGGAAGCGGCAACGCGGCGACGTCCGTTCCCCGTTCTTTCACCCGCGCGAAACCGCCGCGCAGCATAAACGCAACGTCGCTGCCCGCGGAGTCCGCAACGGATTTTATCGCCGCTTGGTCTGAAACGCCGTAAAGCGCGGCAAGACCCTTTATAACGCCCGCGGCGTCCGCGGAAGAACCGCCCATGCCGCCGCCCGACAGGATTTTACGCCTGACCGAAATATCCGCGCCGCCCGTGCCGAATTTTTTCGCGAACGATTCCGCCGCACGGTAAGCGTTGGATTTTTCGGGGGGAACGCTTACGGGAACGCCCGAAAAGGAAAGGCGGATTTTCCCGTCTTTCCTTTTTTTTACCGAGATATAATCGTAAACGTTAATCCCGACGAAAAGCGAATCGAGCGTGTGATAGCCGCCGTTTTCGCCCGTAATATCGAGCGTGAGATTGAGTTTCGCGGGGATTTTTACATTGATTTTTTTCATAAGTATTCTGTTCCGATAGTATTTTCCGGTTATAACCTTTGCGGTTGCTTTTTACGGTACACCACTATTCTTTCTTTGCCCGTCAACGGGAATTGAAGGTCGGGATTCGTTTCCAGCAGGTTTTGCGGATACACGCCCAGCCGTTTGGAAAGCCCCCATAAATCCTCGTTGTCGAGCGCGAAGTATACGCTGACCGCGTGATCGTTCACGGGTTTGTCGCCCGTGCGCTTTACGTCTTTTATCAACTTATACGCGCGCTTTTCTTCGGGATAAACGGTGAACGCTATCTCCGCCGACACTTCCGTTTCGGTCGCGGACGTTATTTTGGCTCGGCTGTCCGTCGCGACGGCGACTACCGAAAAATCATCCGCTTCGCCCGCGCGTATTTTGCAACCGAACGGCGTTTCCATTTTCCGCGAGAAAATTTTTCCGTCCGCGTCGAGTATCAGCGCGTTAATCGATAGCGCGCCCGTAACCGCTATAAATTCTCCGTCTTTTTCCACGGCAACGATTTCCGCTTTCTCGCCGCACGTCGCCGCGAGATACGCGCCCGACGGTATTTCGTCTACCGTTATGCGCTCGTCTATTTTAACCTTTTCGCACGACGGTTCGCCTTTCTTGATAAGCACGGTTTCTTCGCGTTCGGTTTCTATCACGCCGTCGGGCGAGAACGCGTCCCCCGCAACGCTTCTGGTTTCTTCCGCAAAGGCTTCGCCTTCACATTTTACGAGAACGCTCGCCGTTACGCGGCTGACTCCCGATTCTTCGTCCACGAAAATATCCGTCTTGAAAGATTTTACGAACGCTCTCGCCACGGCTTTGCACGCGGGCATCGCTTCTTCGCACTCTATCTCCATACGGAAAGGCAAAGTTTTGTTCTCTCTTATTATATCGTTTTTTCCGCCCGATTGCAACGTTACGGCGGATAAATATACTTCGCCGTCCACGATAATCGCGCCTACGCCGCATTGCGCCGCCGTTACGACCGCCTGCGCTTTCTGGCTTATAACCTGCGCGACCTTATAACCGAGTTCGATTTCTTCTTCTACGGGATAACTCCCTTCTCTTAAACCGAGCGAACGGGTAAACGCGATTTCTTCTTCTTTCACAATCAGTCCGTCGCCGCGGCACAGCGCGCGCGTTTCCGTAGCGTCGCATATATCCGCCCGAACGCAGACGTAAGCGGTTACTCCGAGTTTCACGCCGGACGCGTCCGCTTCCGCTTTTTCCACGTCGGAAGAAAGGTAGTAACGGCACTCACAGTTTTCGGGCAGGGCAATCTCGCCCGAAAAGTCCGCGCCGCACTCGCATTTTAACAGCGCGTTCTCGGCGTTCTCGTAACAGATAAAGAAAGTTGCCTTTCCCGAATAGCGTATTTTCCCGTCCGCGCACTCTCTGCTTGTGATTACCGACTGCGCGTACATATTGATTATCTTGTTGACGGAATCGGTCGGAATTTCCGTCCTGCACTCCGCTTTTATTTTGTCTTCCGCTTTAATCGTCTGCCGACATACGGCAAAATTTTCGTAAACAGGTTCAAACGGCATATAATTTCTCCCGAGATTTCGTTACATTACAGTATATAGCCGTTCTTTTCGATTTATGACGTTTACCGCGCATAAAAACGCGCGGCGCGGAAAATTTTCCGCGCCGCGGCGATTTGCCGTCTGTTTTTGCGTATGCTTTTTTACCGTATAGTTCGCGCGCTTGAGTTTGCATTCGCTGCGCCCGCCGCGTTTTCCGCGTGCGGCGGCTGACGCGACGTTACGGGCGAAAATCCGCTTTATAATCGCTTAAAAGCGGTTCAGGCGTTCTGACCGTCGCTTTCTTTAAGCCTTACTTTGCCGCACATATATTCCGAATAAGAATATGACGTTTTGCCTTTAAAGTTTTTATCCTGCGGCACGACCGTGAACAGTGCAGGATACACGCCCGACAGTTTCCCCGTGAAACTCACGAATTTGTTTCTGCCGAGATTAAATGTTACGTCTACCTGCTTTTCGCGCATAGACTCGATTGCGTTTTTCGCTTCCGATAAAGTTCCGTTAGTTTTTATCATACGGGAATTATTGCCCGTTACGCGGTTTTTATACCTTATCGGCGGTTTTTATTTTCCCGTTACTCGTCGTAATCGTCTTTTTCGTCGTCATCGTCGAAGTCGTCATCGTCGTCTTCTTCTTCGAAGTCGCGTTCGTCTATGTCGGGCATATCGAAGTCGTCATCGTCGTCGACGGTCTCTTCTTCTTCGTCTTCTTCTTCCTCGTCGTCGAACAGTTCGTCGCCCTCTTCCTTTGCGAGTTTGTCGAGCGACAGCATTTCTTCGTCTTCTTCCTCTTCTTCGGTGTCGTCGTCGATATACTCTTTCCAGGAATCGTCGTCCTCGTCTTCTCCGTGCGATTCTTCCCTTTCGAGTTCTTTAAGGCAATCTTCGCACATAGTTTCGCCCTGTTTTATATAATTCTGATGACAGCGCGGGCAAAGGTCTACCGCCTCGTCTTCGGTATCGTCATCAACGGCGAAAACGAGTTGCGGACCTTTTTTAAGTTCCGCTTTGCACACGTCGCAGTATTCTTCGCCCTTTTTCATATAATTCAATTCGCATCTGGGGCATTTAACGTAATCACCGGGCATATTCCATCTCCATATATTATATATATTTAACGTTTTATCCGCTTGCTACTTTACTTTGCAGTAATTATACATATATAATATTGATTTGTAAACTGTTTTTGCGCCGTTTTCGTTAAAATTTATAAATTTTTCGTTGCCGCTTTACCTTGTTTTTCGCGCTTTGCCCCGATTTTCGACCTTTTTCGGCTTTTAAGTCCTTTTCCGTACGCTTTTACGCGTTTTTCCGTCCGGACTTTTTCACGATTATACGAGTGCCCGTTACTTTTATACGATTACCCGTTTAAAAATTTTCCGTCGGGCGGTTTTTTCCGCCCGACGGATTGCTTTTCTTTTTACGTTTTTTCTTTTAACGTTTATCATTACGTTTTCAGACGTATCAGCCTTCTACTTTCTTGCCCGCCTGCTGGAAGTAATATTTGATATTTTCTTCTATCATATCTCTTATCGCCTTGAAAGTTTCTTCCCCTTCTTCGTCGATAATCGCCTGTCTTGCGGCTTTCGCCGTTTCGTAGTCGGTTTTTAAGGTCGCTTTTTCCGCGTCCGACAGTTCGTCGTAATCGACGACGGATTTAAGTTTATAATACGCGTTCGCGAGCGAAACCGCCTTTTTGCAGTTGGCGAGTTTGGTTACGTCGCTCTCGGAAACGAACTCTTTGACTTCGTCCGACAGTTCGTCGTAAATCTTCTGCGCGTTATCGTACTTTTCCGATTTCAGCACGCCGTCCGTTTCTTCAAGGTCGAGCGTAGACGGAATCGCGCTCACCGCGTCGGCGACAACGTTTGCGGCGTCTGCGGCGGTTACTTTGCCGAGCACCTTAACTCCGCCGAGATAGAACAAGTCGTTTTCGCCGTCGTCGTCGGTGTCTTCGCCGATAACGTCCGCGGCAAGGTCGGCAACGTAAGAGTAAGAACTGCCCACGGTAGTCGCGTCGCAATAAACGAGATAATTTTTGTCCGAAACGGTAATCAGCGCGGGCTTATACCAGGAAGTATTGACAGTGCCGAGCGAAACTCTGACCGTTTCCGCTTCCGCGTCGTTAATCTTTACTCTCACGATATTGTTGTCGGTGTTGTAGAAATACAAATCGTCGCCGAGTTTAAAAAGTATGGAACTTAAACTCTCGTCGGCGGGGATAACCGTGCGCTTTTCCGCTCTGCCGTCGGTAAGAAGAGACGTTTCGTAAACGGTTTTGGCGTCGGAATCTATCGCGTAAACCTTTTCGGGCGATTCGATATAAGTGGTATCGGCGACCAAGTCGGCGTTCTTTATTTCAACGTGCTTGTTTAAGTCGGCAAATTCTTTTACCGCCGCGCCCTTTACCGTCTCTTTGGAATTTATATCCTTTTCGGAATAGAACGCGTACCCGTTTTTGACGAGTTTAAGCGTATAAGTCAGATTTTTCGCGCTGCCGTCGAGAACGGCTTTACCTAAAAGCGTTCCGCCGCTTTCCGCGCCGTCGCCCGCTTTATAGGCGTAAACGTAATTATAGTTGGCGGTAGAGCGGGAATATCCCGACTGCGCCGCCGCTTCTTCGTAATATTTCGCGTCGTAAACGGTAACCGTATAAATCACCGCAAAAGCCGCGGCGTCGTTCGTCTCCGCGAACTTATATTCGCCCAGCGAAAGATACGTTCCCGTCTCGCCGAATTCGTCGTTGACGGTGGAATCGGTCTTTGCGATAACCTGCGTTGCGGCGGTTTTCTCCGAATACACTTTAAGCGCGGCGTCCGCGGAATCGTAATACGCGACGTATACGGAATCTCCGTCGGATACTATTCTGTAAGAAACGGAAAGCGACGAGTATTTAAAGAGTTGCTGCGGCTTTTCCGTTCCGTCAAGTTTGCTTTTCATGAACGCTATTTCGCCGTTCGCGATTTTCCCCGAAGAATCTTTGTCGGTTGACGGCGTTCCGTAATAAACGTAGTCGCCGTTTACGAACAGTCCGGACGTGTAATCGCTCGCCGCAAAGAGTTTGGGGACGATTATTTTCGCTTCGGAATAATTGCCGGCGGCAAAATCGGCTTTCTTTATAGCCATAAGGCTGCCTTTAACGGGCGCGCCGTAAGAATTGTCGTCCGTACTCGTGGCAACGCCGTTGATAAAGAGAACGTAGTTGTCCGTCGTGCAGACGAAACTGCCCTGCGTTTCGGCTGCGCCGAAATCGCCGAATCCCGGCGCGGTGAAAGAAGTGTCTTTTCCGCAAGCCGCCGCGAACACACTTACCGCGGCAAGCAATGCCGAAATTACGCAAATCAAAAATTTTTTCATAAAAACCCCGAGTCTGTCGGCAAACTTTTCCCGTCCGCCGAATATAATATTGTTATATAGTGTAAATTGTTTTACGATTCGATATTTAACGCTGCTCCGCGCGCGCATAAACCGCTTGTTCGTTTCGCCCCGTCTGTGCTTGCCCGTCCTTATATTAAGACGCGAGCAAAATATGCTTGCTTGCAATGGCATTTTTGCGAAGCGTCGCAATATGTGCAGGCGCACGCAAGTGCGCGGGAAGCGAATGCTTCGTTTCGCCATCAGGCGAAACTACTTATCCTTATATTAAGACGCGAGCAAAATATGCTTGCTTGCAATGGCATTTTTGCGAAGCGTCGCAATATGTGCAGGCGCACGCAAGTGCGCGGGAAGCGAACGCTTCGTTTCGCCGTCAGGCGGAACTACTGCATATATTATAAACGCCTTATTACAAATATTTTGCCTTTCAGCAAAATATTTAAAACCCTTTCGGGTTTTAGCAAAACTTAACGTTTTGCGCTTCGCGTTTGAAATATTGCGAAGTCGTAAATCCTTGCAAGCAAATTTCCGACTTCTTATATTATAACCTAATTTCCGTTCTTTTGCAATGATTTTTTTTGATTATTTGAGTTTTTGTTTAATCGGAGACACGAAAAATGGATAAATTCGGCATTTTCAATCTTTTAAATTCGTTTTTAAGCGTTTATCAAAACAATAAAACCGCCTGTCCGGACGTAAACGCGCATACGCCAAACGCTTCTGAAACCGCCGCTCCCGTTCCGCGCCCCGCCGAAACGGCAAAATCCGTGCCGCCGCGGGCAAAGGTCCCGCCGTTGCAGGCTTCTATGCTAAACGTGCTTTCTTCTCACGACGCCTTCGTAAGGCGCGTGCGCGAAAAGAACAAAAACCAAACTTAACCGCCTTTCCTTTTTCCGTTTTTTCCGTTGCGGTTAAACGGTTAAAGAATTACCGACGGCAACTTTCGCACGGGCGAAAGGGTTAGTTGTTCAATACCGTCGCACCAACTATACCGCCGCACCGACTTTTCCCGATAGAATCCGCATATTCTGCGCGCGAAAGTCGGGTGCGCCGAATATTCAAAAGCCGCCGCGATTGAACGCGGCGGCTTTTCGTTCCGATTTTAACCGTGCAATGCTGCCCGAGATTATCTCTTGGAGAACTGCGGAGCGCGGCGGGCTTTTTTCAAGCCGTATTTCTTTCTTTCCTTCATACGGGAGTCTCTGGTTAAGAAGCCTTCTTTTTTAAGAGCGGCTCTCGAACCTTCTTCCGCACTCAGGAGCGCGCGGGCGATACCGTGGCGGATTGCGCCCGCCTGACCGGTGTAACCGCCGCCCGTAACGTTTACTACAACGTCGTATTTAGCGGAAACGCCTAAAAGTTCGATAGGCTGACGAACGATGAATTTCAGCGTATCGAGACCGAAATATTCGTCAAGACTCTTTTTATTTATGGTAATCGTCCCGTCGCCTGCGGGAATAAGACGGACGCGGGCTACCGCTTTTTTACGTCTGCCCGTTCCCCAGTACTGCAATTTCTTTTTGGTAGTGGTTTTTGCCATAATTACACCTCGTTAAATGAGTTTAAGCGTTTCGGGCTTCTGAGCCTGCTGGTTGTGTTCCGCACCCTTATAAACGCGGAGTTTGGTGAGCATTTTTCTGCCGAGACTGTTTTTGGGAAGCATGCCCTTAACCGCTTCGTAAACCGCCACGTCCGACTTGGTCGCCATAAGCGTTTTGTACTGAACGGATTTAAGTCCGCCTATATAACCGGTGTGATATCTGTAAAATTTCTTTTCGAGTTTCTTTCCCGTCAAAACGACTTTGTCCGAATTGACGATTATAACGAAATCTCCCGTGTCGACGTTCGGTGTGAAGGTGGGTTTGTTTTTACCGCGTAAAATCGCGGCGACCTGAGAGGCGAGACGACCGAGCGCAACGCCTTCCGCGTCAACAACGTACCACTTTCTGACGACGTCTTTATCGTGAGCCATATAAGTTTTCATTGTTATTTCTCCTTAAATCGTATGCGGTTAAAAGTCGTTCCGTGCGGCGCTTTCACGACGAGCGCAGCGGAGAGGGCTAATCTCCGTAACCGAACTTTTCCTTATAAACGCCTATCTATATTAAAATATTCGAGCGGCTTTTGTCAAGCGATTTTAAACGGTTTTTTCCCTTTTTAAACAAAAAAACCGCCGTTTTTCGCACGGGCGGAATTAAACCACAAGATATTGCGGTCGTAAAACAAAGTGCCACTATTTTGCCGAACGTCATACGTCGGTTTTTTTCTTTAGCCGCACTTATGCTCTTTCCGTCGGCGAACGCCGCTATACGGCGCGTTCGCCTTTCGGCTCTCCCGACGTTTTCTCCCGTTTACCGACTTTTGCCTGACTTTAAGATTTTACGGTTTAAGCATTTCTTTAGCCGTATTTATAATAATGTTTTGCTGATTCTCGGTAAGTTTGTTGAAAAGGGCGGTCATCTCTGCGGTTCTGGTGGTCTTGTCGTCGGCTTTTTCGCACTCGTAAGAGAGCAGTTCGTCCGCGGACACGCCGAAAACCTGCGCAAGCCTGACGACGTAACCTGCGGCAGGCTCGTTAATCCCCTTTTCCCAGAAATACACCGCGCCCTGCGTAACGCCGATAAGACTTGCCAACTGCGACTGAGTGTACCCTTTTTCTTTTCTCATATCCCTTATGTTGTCTTTAAGCACGGTATCCCCCGAGTATGTTTTCTTTTTACCATTTTAATAGAAAATTTGTTTTTTACGGTTGCAAAACAGAATTCTATTTGATATACTGTAATAAAATTAGTTTTCTATGTATATTTTTGGTTTTTCAACTATTTTTCTCGTAATTAAACCAACGGTTTCAGGAAATTCCGTTACAACCGACCGTTGAATAAATTATAATGGAAAGCGAAAAGCGGGCTGACCGCAAAAAAATATCAGGAGTGTGTAATATGAATTACGGGCAAAAAATCGCGGAACTGCGCAAAGGCGCGCAGATGACGCAAACGGAACTCGGGGAACAACTAAACGTTACGAGTCAGGCGGTATCAAAGTGGGAAAACGGTCTTTCCGAACCCGACCTTGAAACGATAAACAAGATTTGTTCTTTGTTTAACGTTTCGGCGAACGAGTTTTTCGGGACGACGCCCGCCGCAACGGAAACGGCGGCGAGCGCGGCTGCGGACGGCAACGCCGCGCAGGCGGTGGAACAGAAAGTTATAGCGGGTTATTGCGAGAGATGTCATAAACCCGTGAGTGCGGGCGAGTATAAAATCATCAGCAAACAGATTGCTCATAGATACGGGAAATCCACCACTTACGAAACGCTGCAACAAGTGTTCTGCAAAGACTGCGCAAAAATAAAAGAGGAAGAAGACCGTCGCGAAAAAGAAAGGCAAAGACAAGTCGAAAAGGCGGAAAAGAAAAAAGAACTTAACCGCGGACTTATATGGGGCGGCGTAGGCGCGGCGGTCGCGCTTATATTCTCGATAGTGTTCACTGTACAAAAACAAGATACTTCGGCTATAATCGGCGGCTATATATCCGTTTACGGGCTTTTCGCGATGATATCGCAAATAATATGGGGTAATTCCGTTGCGGACGTGTTCTGCTTTTTCAAAAGGTCTTTCACGATGCCGGGGGTAATTTTCACGCTCGACATAGACGGAATAATCTGGGCGATATGCGTTAAAATTCTGCTTTCGATACTCAGCGTAATTCTGTCCGTTCTCTGTCTCATAGTCGGACTTTTCGTTACTATGTTTTACGCTATGATTCTGTTCCCGTTCGGCTTAGTCGGCAAAATACGCGAAGTAAACAAAGTTTAACCGAACTGCCGGATAAAGAACCGAATAAACTTTCGTAAATAAATATCGGACGGCTTTTTATCGCTTGCAACCTTTATAAAGCCGTTCGGTTTTATAAAAAATAAATTTTAAGGAGCGAAAAATGAAAAAAACGAAGAAAATTTTAACCTTGTTTCTCGTTCTGCTGTCGGCGGTCTGCCTTGCCCTTTCCGCGGCGTGCGGCAGTACGGGCGGAAGCGGCAACGGCGGCACGAGCGGTACGGGCAACAGCGGAAATGGCGGCTCGGGCGGCGCGGGAAGCAGCGGCGGCGGAGAAACCGCTCTTGCGGAAATTACGGGCATAACTTTCGAGAGCGCGGCTTTCGATTACGACGGCACGGAAAAAGCAATCACGGTTACGGGCGTGCTGCCCGACGGCGTTACGGTGCAATACGTTTCCAACTCGGGAATTGACGCGGGCGTGTACAACGCGACCGCGAATCTTTCGGGGAACGGATATAAGCCGCTTAACCTTTCCGCCACGCTCACGATAAACAAAATAAATATGACGGGACTTTCTCTCGAAAACGATTCCGTCGAATACGATTCTTTTGAACACAGTATTTACATAACGGGCAATCCCCCGACGGGCGCGACAATCGTATACACTTATAACGGCGCGGAAGTTTCGGGCGTTACCGAAACGGGCGTTTATACCGTATCGGCTACGGTAAAACACAAAAACTACAACGATTTCACGGCGACCGCCACGCTCACGATAAAAACCACCGAAAAACGGCTTTACAGCGTGAACAACGGCGGCACCGTATATTTCCAGAACGACCTTGACGGCGACGCGCTTTATAAATGCACGGGCTCGGCGATTGAAAAAGTGGCGTCGGACGAAGCGAGCGCGATGACCGCTATGGGCGGCAATGTTTATTACGTAAACCGCGGACTCCTTTCGTCGTCGGTAAAATCGCTGACGAACAACGGAATTCCGTCCAAACTCTGCAACGCCGCCGCAGACAGTATAACTTCGGACGGGACGTACGTTTACTATTCGGTATGCAATACGCTCATAAACAAAGCGGATAACGGCATATATAAAATAAAAGCGGACGGATCGGAAACGGAAGCAGTTAAAATTTCGACGGACAAGGCGGAATATCTCAATTATTACGACGGCTATTTATACTATTCCAACGCCGGCGACGGCGGTAAACTGTATAAAACCCCCGTAACGGGTTCGGGGCAAAGCGTTCTTTTAGACGAAGAAAAAACGTCCGACGTGATTTTAGATAAAGGCGTTTTGTATTATAACTCGTCCAGAACGCCCGGCGCGGCGGTGTCTAAATACGTTATATCCGAAAACAAAAAGGTAAAACTCACGACGGACGCGGGCAAATATCTCGTTAAAGTCGGCGATTTCATTTATTACGTAAACGTTGATTTGCTTACGGGCACGCTTTTCGGAAAAGGCATTTACAGGACGAGCGCGCTGCGCACTTCCGACAGCAGTCTGCCCGGCGAAAAGGTTTTATCGTCTGAAACGGACGGATATTCTTCGCTTATGAGCGACGGAACCAACCTTTATTATTACAAACTTAACGACAAGCATTTTTATAAGTATAATCCGTCAACGAAAGTCGAAACGGATCTGATGGCGAACTTCACGCCGCCCGCGCCGACTCTCTCGGGTTACGCAAATTTATACGAGCACGACGGTGAACTGTATTACACCGACCCCGCCGACGGGAACAGCCTTTATAAGTACAATCCCGCCACTAAATCCAAATCGAAAATAATCGCGGATAGCGTTGCGGGCGTATGGTTCAACGACGGATATATGTATTACAGCACCTATCTGCTTACTAACTACGCGCTGTTCAGAACAGACCTTGCCACAAACGAAACCGTGAAAATCTCGTCCGACAGATACGACCACCTGACTTTCGACGGAGACGATATCTACTGTATAAAAGTGGGTTCGCTGTATAACAACCACATATACAAAATCAACGCCGATTGCACCGTGTCCGAAAAAGTTTACGATGCCGATAACCTGTGGGTAGCCGACTTCGTCAAGTCGGGCGACTATATCTATTACGCGAGAAACCCCAAGGTTTACGCCAAGCGGCTTTGCAGGTATTCGGTAAGCGGCAAAACGTCCGAAATAATCAACGACGACATAAAAGCGCAGGCATTTACCGTTACCGAAAGCGGAATTTTCGTCGCGGGGACGGACTATAAATTATATATGTTAAAAACAGACGGAACGGTTTTAAAAACGGTGGCAAGCAACGTTACCGTGAACGACCTTATTCTTTTCGGCGGCAGTCTTTACTATTCTTCTACGAACTCAAAAAACACTGGGCTTTACCGCTACGATCTGACTTTGGGACAAACCGTTAAGATAAGCGATAAAAACGCGCACGGATTTACCGTTTGCAACGGGAAGCTTTACTTTATTCAGACGGCGGTAACTTATACGAACGACTATCCCTATCAGACTAACGGCAACTCCGAAAACGACGGAAAACTGTACCGCGTAGAAGGCAATACGGCGGTAAAGGCGTAATCTTAACGGGTGCGGCTGCGAACGGCAACGCCGCGCCCGAATAAACTTTTTTCAAAATCGTAACCGATAACCGCAACCGATAGGTAATAAAAAAATATGTCCGCGCGGCGCTCTTTTTCCGAGAGCGCCGCGCGGGCGTTTTATCTTTTTCAACTCTTTTCGGGCGTTTTACTATTCTACGTAATAATCTTTCTCTTTATTATCCGTGCTTTTTCGCGGTTCAGTCGGCATATTCCACGCCGACGAGACACAGCCCTTTTGCGGGCAGCGTCTTAAAGTCTTTGTGCCGTTCGCCCGTAACGAGCGAACGCTCCACGTCCGAAAGGGCGGTTCTGCCGCTGCCTACCGACAGTATCGCGCCCGCAATAATACGTACCGTGTTATATAAAAAGCCGTTGCCCGTAACGTAAAAATCGTAATCTTCGCCCGATTTTTCTATTTCGAGAGAATAAATCGTTCTCACGGTCGTTTTAGCGGAATACCCGCTCGCCGCGAACGCCTTAAAATCGTGTTCGCCGACGAAAAGCCGCGCGGCTTTTTTCATCGCGCCGTAATCGAGCGCGCCGTACGCGCGCGTTTTATAGCGTTCTTTCAGCGGTTGTTCCACGTCCGAAAGGTATACGGAATAGCGGTAGGTTTTCCGTTTGGCGTCTTTGCGTGCGTTAAACCCGTCGCGCGCCTTTTCACTTTTAAGGACTTTAACGGACGGCGGCAGAACGGTATTGAGCGCGGCGGCGAATTTTTCGGGCGGAACGGTTGACAGAGTAGAAAAAGACGCGACCTGCCCTTCGGCGTGAACGCCCGCGTCCGTTCTTCCGCTGCCCGTAACCGTGATTTTTTCGCCCGTAATATTCTCTACGGCGGATTCTAAAACGCCCTGAACGGATTCTCCGTTTTTCTGTCTTTGCCAGCCTGAAAAATCCGTGCCGTCGTAAGAAACCGTGAGTTTTAACGTAATCATAAGCGCACCTAAACCGCGACGCCCAGAACGCCGTTAAGCAGCACCACGCCCGTTATCAGCGCGGCGAGTACGAGCGTTCCGATAAGGTCGCGCCAGCCTATTTTCATCTTTTTATAGCGCGTTCTGTTTTTACTGCCCGAATAACAGCGCGCGTCCATGGCGTCGGCGAGTTCGTCGGCGCGGCGGAAAGAACTGATTAAGAGCGGAATCAGCACGGGAATAAGCGCTTTCACTCTTTTAAAGACGTTGCCCGTTTCAAAGTCCGCGCCGCGCGATTTCTGCGCTTTAATAATCCTGTCCGTCTCGTCTAAAAGCGTTGGAATAAAGCGAAGGGCGATACTCATAACGAGCGCGAATTCGTGAACGGGGAATTTAATGAATTTAAGGGGCGTAAGAAGGCTTTCCAGCCCGTCCGCAATCTCCACGGGCGAAGTGGTGAAAGTAAGGAGCGACGCGCCGAGCACGATTAGAATTATTCTCGCGGTGATGAACGCGGCGTTATAAAGACCCGCGTCCGTAATGAAACCGCCTTCCCACAGCGGAGTGCCTTTCTTGTTGAAAAACAGTTGCAGAACCGCCGAAAAGACGACGAAGAAAATAATCGCCTTAACGCTCTTTAACATCTTGAAGAACGGCACGC
Source organism: uncultured Clostridia bacterium (assembly GCA_945917475.1). GTDB lineage: Bacteria > Bacillota > Clostridia > Christensenellales > Borkfalkiaceae > UBA1259. The sequence continues at coordinate 18,622 of CAMEHL010000010.1, forward strand.
GCGAGCAGACGGTAGCGATTACCACGAAAAGAAAGCACGCGGCGAAGCCGAGAAAATAGAATTCGGGTTCTGATTTTACCAGAAACACGGCGACGATATAGGCGATAGCGAGAAGAATTTTCACTCTCGCGTCCATTTTGTGAACGAACGACCGCGCGGGATAATACTGACCGAAAGACACGTCTTTCATTGTTTTTTCACCCCCGCGAATTTTTCCGCAAATTTATCGGTAAAATCTTTTATCGTAAGGTCGCTGTCTATATAAACGCCCTTTTCTTTAAGCCGTTTTTCCAAAAAAGCGGTAACGGGCAGATCTAAGCCCGTGTTCTCGAGCGTACGCTCGTCCGCGAAGATTTCTTTCGGCGTGCCCGTTTTAATGATTTCCCCGTGCGAAAAGACCGCCGCGCGCGTGCAGTTTTCGGAAACGAGATTCATATCGTGAGAAACGATTACCACCGTCTTTACGAATTTTCCGTGCAGAGCGTGAACGAGATTCATAAACTCTCTCTTACCCACGGGGTCGAGCCCCGCGGCGGGTTCGTCAAGCACTAAAATTTCGGGTTCGGTAACGATAACGCCCGCAATCGCCGCGCGGCGTTTCTGCCCGCCCGACAGTTCGAACGGGGATTTTTCGGCGACTTTCGCGTAATCGAGCCCGACTGTTTCGATAGCGCGGCGCACTTTCTCCGCGCGTTCTTTATCAGACAGTCCGGGGAAAAAATTTTTAAGTCCGAACGCCACGTCGTCTCTAACCGTCTCCGCGAACAGTTGGTATTCGGGGTATTGAAAGACCATTCCGACTTTCGCGCGGAGCGATTTAAAGTCGCATTTTTTGTCCGTCAGATCGTAGTCTCCGACGTAAACCGCGCCGCAGCCTTTCTGCACTCTGATGAGTCCGTTAAGGTGGAACACGAAAGTGGATTTTCCGCTGCCCGTCTGCCCGATTATACCGAAAAACTCGCCTTCGTTCACGGTAACGGAAACGCCCGACAACGCTTTCACGCGCAGCGTTTTGTCATTTTCGCCGTAAGAATAAGAAAGATTTTCAGTAGTTATTCGCATAATTTCTCCAACTTTTCGGCAAGCGCTTCGCGCGTTAGAACCACGCCGTCTATCGGCACGCCTTTCTCTTTCAGTTTTTCCGCGACGTAAGCGGGATACGGTAGTTCGAGCCCGTATTTTTTGAGTTCCGCGCCTTTAAGGAATATTTCTTCGGGCGAACCGCGCATTACTATCTCGCCGTCCGACATCACGATAATATCGCGCGCCTCGGCGGCTTCTTCCATATAATGCGTTATCGCGATTACGGTAACGCCCTGTTCTTCGTTGAGTTTTTTTACCACCGAGAGAATCTCTTTCCTGCCCTTGGGATCGAGCATCGCGGTGGATTCGTCCAGCACTAAAATTTCGGGTTTTAACGCAAGCACGCCCGCTATCGCGACGCGCTGTTTCTGTCCGCCCGAAAGCCGCGCGGGCGAAGATTTGCGGTATTCTTCCATGCCCACCGCTTTAAGCGCGAAGTCTATCCTTTCTCCTATTTCTTCTCTCGGCACGCCGAGATTTTCGGGACCGAACGCCACGTCGTCTTCTACGATAGAGGCGATTATGCCGTTGTCGGGGTTCTGAAAGACCACGCCCACGCGTTTTCGCAGTTGGAAACATTTTTCCTTGTCAACGGAAGAAATGCCGTCTACGGTAACCGTGCCGCCGCTCGGCGTCAAAAGCCCGTTTATAAGCCTTGCGAGCGTGGACTTGCCGCTGCCGTTATGACCGATTATCGCAAGGTAATCCCCCTTTTCCGCAGAAAAGGAAACGCCTTTTAACGCTTCGGTTTTTTTGTCGTAAGAAAATCTCGCATTCTCCACTTGTAAAAGAGCCATTTTTACTCCTGTCGCGCGGTACGCGGCGCGTTTTTCGCCTTTGCCGCCCGCCTGAATAATTATTGTAACACAAACGCGCGGTTTTTACAAGCGTACGCGAAAACGCAACGGGAAAATTTTAAATTTTCGAAAGATACGGCAGACTTTTTACCCGTATTCGTTGACTTGACGCGATAAAAAATATATAATTATATATGCTTGGAAAAATAAACTTTTAAACATTATTAAACGGAGGACTTTCAGTCAATGAAAAAACTTACTATCGACGGCAATACGGCCGCCAGCCACGTTGCTTACGCCTTTTCGGAAGTCGCGGCTATCTACCCGATAACCCCGTCTTCGCCTATGGCGGAAGTCGCGGACGAATGGGCTACTGCCGGCAGAACGAATATGTGGGGGCAGAAAGTTAAAATCGCGGAAATGCAATCGGAAGGCGGCGCGGCGGGCGCGGTTCACGGTTCGCTTTGCGCGGGCGCTCTCACCACCACCTACACCGCTTCGCAGGGACTTCTCTTAATGATTCCCAATATGTACAAAATCGCGGGCGAACTTATGCCCTGCGTGTTCCACGTTTCGGCGCGCGCGCTCGCCGCTCACTCGCTCAACATATTCGGCGACCACGCGGACGTTATGGCTTGCCGCCAGACGGGCTTTGCTATGCTGTGCGACTCTTCCGTTCAGGAAGTCATGGACCTGTCGCTCGTAGCGCATCTTTCCACGCTCCGCGCGAAAGTGCCGTTCGTCAACTTCTTCGACGGATTCAGAACTTCTCACGAAGTCGCTAAAATCGACGTGTGGGACGAAGCGGACGATTACGCGGAAATCCGCGCGATATGCGACGAAGTGGGTATCGATGCCGACATAAAGGATTTCAAGTCCCGCGCGCTTAACCCCGAACACCCCGTTCAGAAAGGCACGGCGCAGAACGGCGATACGTATTTCCAGAACAGAGAAACGGCTAACGGTTATTATCAGGCAACCCCCGCAATCGTTCAGCAGATGATGGACGTGGTTTCCGCGCACTGCGGCAGAAGTTATCACCTGTTCGACTACGTCGGCGCGCCCGACGCGGAAGAAGTTATCGTCTGTATGGGTTCGGGCGCTTCTACGGTAGAAGAATCCATAAACAAACTCAATTCTATGGGCAAAAAATACGGTCTCGTGAAAGTCCGCCTTTACCGTCCGTTCGTTGCGGACGCGTTCGTTGCGGCGCTCCCGAAAACCGTCAAGAAAATCGCGGTGCTCGACAGAACCAAAGAACCCGGCTCGCTCGGCGAACCTTTATATCTCGACGTTTGTTCCGCGCTCTTTGAAAAGGGCGTGAACGGCGTTAAAGTCGTGGGCGGCAGATATGGTCTCGGCAGCAAGGAATTCACTCCGTCTATGGTACTCGCGGTTTATAAAAATCTCGAAAAGGACGAACCTAAAAACCACTTTACAATCGGTATTTACGAAGACGTTACCGATTCTTCGCTCGACTTTTCGGAGAAATTCGACGCCGCGCCCGCAGGATCTACTTCCTGCAAGTTCTACGGCTTAGGCTCGGACGGCACGGTCGGCGCGAACAAGAACTCCATTAAAATCATAGGCGACCACACGGACAAGCATGCGCAGGCGTATTTCTTCTACGACAGCAAAAAGTCGGGCGGCATAACCGTTTCGCACCTGCGTTTCGGCGACACGCCTATCCAGAGCGAATATTTAATCGACTCCGCGGACTTCGTGCAATGCAGCAACCCGTCTTACGTTACGCGTTACGATATGACGAGCGATATCAAAGAGGGCGGAACTTTCCTTATCAACACTTCCGCCACCACGGTAGAAGAACTCGAAAACTTCCTGCCCGCTCAGGTTAAGCGCGATATAGCGAACAAGCATATCAACCTTTACGTCATAGACGCTATTAAAATAGCCGCGGGATTAGGACTTAAAGGCAGAACCAACACCATTTTGCAGTCGGCGTTCTTCCGCGTCAATCCGCAGATTATGCCTTACGACAAAGCAGTGGAATATATGAAATATATGGCGAAAAAGTCTTTCGCGAGAAAGGGCGACGCGGTCGTTCAGATGAACTACGACGCAATCGATTCCGCCGCGGGCGACAATCTCGTCAAAATAGACGTGCCTGCGTCCTGGGCGAACGCTACCACGGGTGCGGCTATGATAGAAGGACACACCGATAAGTATTATCAGGAAATAATCAAACCTATACTGTATCTTAAAGGCGACAACCTTAAATCTTCGCAGTTCAACGCGGACGGCTCTGTTCCTACCGGCACTACCAAGTTTGAAAAACGCGGAGTCGCGGTTACCGTTCCCGATATTATTATCGATAAATGTATTCAATGCGGCACTTGCTCTTTCGTATGTCCGCACGCTTGTCTGCGCCCCGCTCTCGTAAAAGACGGCGCGGATAAACCCGCTTCGTTCAAAGGCAAACCCGCTATCGGTCTCCCCGGTTACGAATACAAAATGCAGGTCTCCCCGCTCGACTGTATGGGTTGCGGAGTCTGCTCTACCGTCTGCCCCGTTAAAGACGGCGGCGCGATTAAAATGATTCCGCTTGCGCAGTCGCTCGAAAAGGGCGAAGACGCCAACTGGGAATTCGCAACCGAACTCCCCGCGGTCGACACTTCCAAATTCAAAAAGGAAACTGTCAAGGGCTGCCAGTTCTGCACTCCGCTCTTCGAATTCTCGGGCGCGTGCGCGGGCTGCGGCGAAACGCCTTACGTCAAGGTCATCACCCAACTGTTCGGCGACAGAATGGTCATCGCAAACGCAACGGGTTGCTCGTCCATTTACGGCGGTTCTTCCCCGACGTGTCCTTACACCAAAAACAGAGACGGCAAAGGTCCCGCCTGGGCTAACTCGCTTTTCGAAGACAACGCGGAATTCGGTTACGGTATGAATCTCGCCTACACTTCTCGCCGTAATAAGTTAGAAGACGAAATCAGAAAGAATTACGACAAAGTGAACGAAAAAACCAACGCGGCGTTCGCGGCGTGGTTAGAAGGCAAAGACGACGCCGAAAAGAGCAAGGCTGCCGCCGAACTCGTTAAAGCGGCGATTAAAGGCGAAACCGCCGACGGACTCGACTTCATCAAAGACAATCTCGACTGTCTCGTTAAACCGTCTATCTGGATTTTCGGCGGAGACGGCTGGGCGTACGATATCGGTTACGGCGGACTCGACCACGTTATCGCGTCGGGCGAAGACGTGAACATTCTCGTTCTCGACACCGAAGTTTACTCCAACACCGGCGGTCAGGCAAGCAAATCCACCAACATAGGCGCGGTCGCGAAATTCGCTTCCGCGGGCAAGAGAGTAAAGAAAAAAGATTTGGGTATGATTGCCAAATCTTACGGTTACGTTTACGTCGCGCAATGCGCGATGGGCGCGAACCCCGCTCAACTCTTAAAGGCTCTGTCCGAAGCGGAAGCGTACCACGGACCTTCGCTCATCATCTGCTATGCGCCGTGTATCAACCACGGTATCAATATGACCAAGTCGCAGTTAGAAGAAAAAGCGGCGGTGGAATGCGGTTACTGGCAACTTTACAGATATAACCCCGTAGGCGAAACGTTCACGCTGGACAGCAAAGACCCGACGGGCGACTATCAGGCGTTCCTTGCGGGCGAAACGAGATACGCGTCGCTCGTCAAAACGCAGGGCGAAGAAGTCGCTAAAAAACTTTTCGCTCAGACGGAAGAATCCGCGAAAGAAAGACTTGAAACTTACAAGAAACTCGCGGGTAAAGAATAAGGCTGTTATAAAAACCGAAAACTCACGTTTTAGCGGCATAGCGATAAAATATCGCTATGCCGCATTTTTTTCCTTTTATTCGCTTTTTCTGAAAATAAACGCTTAACCGTGAAAATTGCGTGGCTTTTTAATTTTTGCGGCATTATAAGGCGTTTTTACCCGCTTTTCCGTTAATAACGGCGCGCCGTGCCTTTTATTATCGCGTTCACGGTTTATAATTATAATATTGTATACGTGCGCGTATACGCCTACGCGCGCGTGCGCGCGCGAAGAAAAAAACGTTATACCTTAAAACGGGCAAGTTAAAAATTATTGTCTCTGTTATCGCTCCGTTTTTTTGTTTTTCGGAACACTCTGAAAAAAATAAAAATTTTTTAAATTTTTTTAAAATCCACGTTAAAACGCTTTACAACTTTAATGTAATGAAGTATAATGTAGATACTTTAACAAGTTAAAGCGTTAAAGCAAAAGAGAAATTATTAAAAGTTCATTAAAAGGAGATTTGAACAATGAAAAGGATACTCACAATTTTAGTAACCGCGTTGCTTGCAGTAACCGCTTGCTTATCTTTCGCCGCCTGCGG
>CAMEHL010000011.1 GCA_945917475.1 uncultured Clostridia bacterium
GGGATATCGGCGTGATATCGGATTAAGACGCAATAAAAATAAGATAAGCGCGAAAACCGCCGCGGCGGTTTTCGCGCTAAAATTTTTATATTACGTATAATCGGTTAATTCTGCGGGAAATTCGGAGTAATAATTATCACGCTATTCCTTCCGCTAAATTCTTGACCGCAAGAACAAGGAGAATAACCGCGCCCGCCCATTGCGCGTATCTGCCGAGAATTTTTCCCAAAGACTTGCCTATGTAGAGCGCGACCGCCACTATCGCGAACGTTACCGCGCCTATAATCAGGGCGGCGAGAAAAACGGAAAAGTCAAGGCTGACGGCAAACGTAACGCCTATTAAAAGCGCGTCTATACTCGTGGCTACCGCCTGCGCTATAAGAACCCAGAAAGTGAACGCCGCGGTTTTATCCGTCGCTTTTTCCGTTTCCGTGCAGCAGGTTTTGTCGCTTTTCGCTTCTTTTAAGTTATCGATAACTATTTTAAGCGCGAGCGCGAAGAAAATAGCCGCGGTTACGAATTTAGAAACCGATTTCAATGAACCCGACAACGCCGAGCCGAGATAATACCCTATAACGGGCATTAAAAACTGAAACAGCGCGAAAGCCGCGGGCATTGACCATTCTTTTTTGCGATTGAGAGAGTTTTTATAGGTAGCGCAGTTTGCTATTGTCAGCGCGAACGCGTCCATAGCGAGCGCGACGCCGATTAAAATGATTTCCCAGACCGTCATTTATTTTTCTGCCTGAATAAGATAAAAATATTATATATATTTATATTGATTTTGTCAAAAAAAAATGATAGAATAATAAAAAAACGGAAAAGTCGGATTACGGGCGGAAAAAATGATAAGAATCACGGAAGAATGGGACGAAATACTTAAAGAAGAACTTTCTTCGCCGTCGTACCTGCGACTGCGTGAATTTTTAAAAACCGAGTATTTTACGCGCACGGTGTATCCGTCTATGTACGACATATTCAATTCGTTGAAAAAGACGGCGTTTTCGAGCGTGAAGGTCGTGCTTTTAGGGCAAGACCCCTATCACGAAGAAGGGCAGGCTATGGGGCTTTCGTTTTCTGTGCCGAAAGGCGTGATAAAGCCGCCGTCGCTCGTCAACATATTCAAAGAAATAGAAAATGAAACGGGCGATAAAATGCCCGAGTCGGGCGACCTTACGGGCTGGGCGGAACAGGGCGTACTTCTTTTGAACACCGTGCTTACCGTGAGAGCGCACGCGGCAAATTCGCATAAAGGCAAGGGCTGGGAAGAATTTACCGACGGAATAATTAAAAAAATCTCGGACGGGCGCGACAACGTGGTGTTTTTGCTGTGGGGCGGAAACGCGCGCGCGAAAAAACCGCTTATCGACGGAACGCGTCATCTTGTTCTGGAATGCGCGCACCCGAGTCCGCTATCCGCTTATAACGGCTTTTTCGGTTGCGGACACTTTATAAAAGCGAACAAATATCTATTAAACCACGGGAAAACCCCCGTGATATGGAGCAGATTATGAAATACGTAGTGATTTTAGGCGACGGTATGGCGGATTATCCGCAAGAGAAACTCGGCGGCAAAACGCCGCTTATGCTTGCGAAAAAACCTTATACGGACGGGCTTGCGAAAATTTCCGAAACGGGACTTTGCAAGACTATCCCCGACGGAATGAAGCCGGGCAGCGACGTGGCGAACCTTTCCGTTCTGGGGTATGACCCGCGCGCCTGCTATACGGGGCGTTCTCCTTTGGAAGCGGCGAGCATAGGCATAAACCTTAAAGATACCGACGTTACCGCGCGCGCTAACCTGGTTACGCTTTCCGACGAAGAAAAATACGAAGACAAGACGATGATTGATTACAGTGCGGGCGAAATTTCCACCGAAGAAGCGAAAATTCTTATCGGGTATCTCGCGGAAAAGCTTAACGACGGCAAACGCAAACTTTACGCGGGCATAAGTTACAGACATTGTTTCGTTACCGATTGCGGCGAAATCGCGGGCGACCTTACGCCGCCGCACGACATTACGGGAAAGCCCGTAAAAACTTATCTTCCGAAAAGCGAAGCGGGCAAAGTTTATCTCGATATAATGAAAAAATCGGCGGAACTGCTTAAAAACCACCCCGTCAATCTCGCGCGGATAAAGGCGGGCAAAAACCCCGCCAACTCTCTCTGGTTCTGGGGCGAAGGCACTAAACCCGCTTTGCAGAACTTTACCGAACGTTACGGGATAAGCGGCGGTATGATCTCCGCCGTGGACTTGCTGAAAGGCATAGGCAAACTCGCGGGGATGAGCGTCATAGAAGTGAACGGCGCGACGGGCAATTACGACACGAACTTTTCGGGTAAAGCCGCGGCTTGTCTCGATGCGCTTAAAGAACTCGATTTCGTGTATATTCATATGGAAGCGCCCGACGAGTGCGGACACCACGGTGACGCGGAACATAAAATATATTCTATAGAACAAATAGACGAAAAAGTCGTCGCGCCCGTGTGCGAAGAACTCAAAAAACGCGGCGAACCGTTCAGGGTGCTTATCACGCCCGATCACCCGACTCCGCTCAGCGTTATGACTCACGTCGGCGACCCCGTTCCGTATATAATATACGATAGCGGAAAGCAAGTCCGTTCGGGGGCGAACGCATACGACGAATCGGAAGCGGCAAAAACGGGCGTGTATATAGACGGCGGCGTTAATCTTATGAAAAGATTTTTGCAAAAATAAGCGTTCGCCGTTCCGTCCGTCGGAAAGTCCCGGAAAACGCGGAAGCCGGAAACGGAAAACGCGAGAAAACGGCGTAAAGCGCAAACTAAATAAAAAACAAATCGATAAAGCGGACTTATAAAAGTCCTGATATGCTGCGGCGGCGGAATTAAAATTCCGCCGCCGCTTATTTCACCGAAAAAACTCAAATTGCAAAAACTGCAAAAAATCCCGCCGTGTATGGTGGTGATTTTAATGCTGACGTGTCATAACGTAAATGTTTCGCTCATATATTTTTTATACAACGACAAGAAGGAGAAAAATTATGAACGAAAAACTGCAATACGCGTCTATGCTGGAAATTCCCGTAAATTCGTGCAACATCACTTCCGCACCTTTGAAAAAGAGAAAAGTCAGACGCAAAAAAACGCGCGCCGACGAAGACGTTAAAAAAGAACTGCTCGATAAAGTAAACGGCGCGGAGAATAACGCCGAAGGTGCGGCGGATAATTCCGCTATGCGCGAAACGGTAAGCGAAGCGGCGGGCGCGGTAAACGCGGCTGTCTCGGTAAACGACTTGGCAAACGACCGAACCGAGAACCCCGCCGTTTATACGCAAGAACGCGCGGGAAAAGCGAAAAAACGTAAAACGCGCGTTAAATTCAGCGCGGTAACCGTACAACTCGCGATAATAGGCGTGCTTGTCGCCGCGATTATAGCGACCAACGCGATGTTTAAAAACAGCGCGATAAACACATTTATGCGCAGCATTTTTTCGGCGAGCGACAAGACGGCGCAGGTTCAGACGGACGCGCGCACTTACGGCGAATTCAAACCCGTAATATCGTTCGCGGGAGCGGAAACGCCAGTCATAGAAGACGGCGTTATGACCGTGGCGGGCAAGGGCAGCGTGTATACGCCTTACGACGGCACGGTAAGCAAAATCACGGTGGACGGCGCGGGCAGATACTCTCTCGAAATAGCGCACAGCGACAACTTCAAATCGGTGATAAGCGGACTCGATTACGCGTACGCGGAGACGGGCGATAAGGTGTTCGGCAATATCCCCGTGGGTTATGCGGGCGACGAAGGCGTGAAACTGTGTTTTCTCGGCGCGGACGACGCGTTGATTACCGACTATACTCTCGACGGCAACGCCGTGGTCTGGAAAGCGGCTTGACATATTGCGATACGCGCCCGCTCCGTTTACGGCGGCGGGCGCGTGTTCTCTTTTTTTCCGATTATAATCGGTTTCGGTAAGTTATGAAAATAACCGTTCATCCGTTATTTCTCGCTTTCGGTCTTTTCTACGCCGCGACGGGCAGGATATTTGAATTCGCTGTCTACACGGTTACTGCGGTAATCCACGAAACGGGGCACTCCGTCGTCGCCGCGAATCTCGGGTACAAACTCGATAAAATGGTGCTTATGCCGTTCGGCGCGGTGGTAAAAGGGAATATAGACGGACTTAAAGTGAGAGACGAAATCAAAATCGCGCTCGCAGGACCTGCGGTGAACGTCGCCGTAGGACTGTTGTTTACCGCGGCGTGGTGGGTTTTCCCCGAATGTTACGCGTTTACGGATACCGCGGCTTTCGCCAACTATTCGATGGCTGCGATTAATCTTATACCTGCCTATCCGCTCGACGGCGGCAGGGTGCTTTCCGCCGCGCTCGCGCTTAAAACGGGCAAAGAAAGGGCGTATAAAATATGTAGGTTTTCGGGCGTTGTTCTATCCGTTGCGCTGATCGCCGCGTTCGTCGTTACGCTTTTTCACAGGGCGAATTATTCCGTTCTGTTTTTCGCAACGTTCGCGCTGTTCGGCACGCTTTCGCGTGAAAAGGACAACGTATACGTCAAAATCGGCGCGGGACTGACCGAAACGAAACTTATGCGCGGAATGCCCGTGTTAAGGCAGGCGGTGTCCGCCAACGTAACGGTAAAAAAACTGATATCCGTTATAGACGGCGCGGCGGTGAACGAAATCGACGTGTACGACGGCGACGAAATAATCGCGACGCTTTCTCAGAAAGACGTTACCGCGATAATAGAAAGAGGGGAAATTTACTCGCGTATTAAAGAATATTTGCAGCGGACAAAAAAGTTTTAAAACATACCTTAAAAACCTTGACATAACTTGTTATAAATGGTAAAATAAATCAGCATCTCGAAAGGGGTGTTAATTTTTTCATGTTCGGAAGGTGCATTATGGCTGCAAAAGGCAACAGAACCAAAATAACTTTGGCGTGTACGGAATGCAAGCAGAGAAATTACGATACTTTCAAAAATAAGAAGAACGACGCCGAGAGACTCGAAATGTCCAAGTATTGCAAATTCTGCAAAAAACATACCGTTCATAAAGAAGCGAAATAACATTATTATATATAGGTATAATTTTTATTCCGTTTTCCGTCCGATATAAGGACAAGTCAAGGGGAGTTATAAATGGATAAAAACAACGAAATGAAAGGCGGGTTCATTCCCGAAACCGCCGAAAAACCCGACAAAACCGAAAAACAGGTTAAAAAAGCGAAGAAAAAAAGCGGTAAACCCGGCTTTTTCAAGAGACTCGGATTGAAAATCAAAGACATTTTTTCCGAACTCAAAAAAGTCAGTTGGCCTTCTTTTTCAAAGGTAGTGAAAAAGACGGGCGTGGTTATCGTCGTCGTTTTAGCCTTTTTAGTCGTTATCACCGCGTTCGATTCGGGACTTATGGAGTTGCTTAAACTTATCGCGCCGAGAGCATAGGAGTATTAAAGTGGAAGAAGCAAGATGGTACGTAATTCACACATACTCCGGTTACGAAGCGATGGTGAAGGACTCTCTCGAAAAACTCATTGAAAACAACAACTTACAGGATAAAATCTGCGAAATAAAAATCCCGACCGAAGAAACGCTCGAAGAAAAGGCTAACGGCAAGAAAAAAGTCGTGGAACGCAAAAAATTTCCCTGTTACGTTTTCCTTAAAATGATTTACAGCAACGACATCTGGTATCTCGTTACCAACACGAGAGGTGTTACGGGATTCGTAGGCCCGCAGGGCAGACCCTTGCCGCTTACCGAAGAAGAAGTCGCGAGAATGGGACTCGAAGAAGTCGCGCTCGAAAAGCCCGCCGAACCCGGAGACGAAGTTCAGATTGTGTCCGGCCCGCTCGAATCGTTCTCCGGCAAGGTTATCGCCGTCAACGAAGTCGCGCAGAAAATCAAGGTCAACGTGGAGATGTTCGGCAGGAACACCGACGTGGAAGTGGATTTCGTTCAGGTAAAGAAAATCAATATAGAAAAGAAAGAAGAGATATAATCCGCGGAAGGGTTCCGCGTTATATAAAAAAGTGGGAGTCGCGGTTAAATTTTCACACTGGCGCGACGGTATCACCACTTTACGGAGGAAACAATTATGGCAAAAAAAGTTACAGCAATCGTTAAACTTCAACTGCCCGCAGGCAAGGCAACCCCGGGTCCGCCCGTAGGTTCGACGTTAGGACCTCACGGTATCAATATTCCGGGATTTACCAAGGAGTTCAACGCCAAGACGCAGGATCAGGCGGGACTTATAATCCCCGTCGTTATGACGATTTATCAGGACCGTTCTTTTACCTTTATATTAAAGACGCCGCCCGCGCCCGTCCTTATCAAAAAGGCGTGCGGAATAGAAACGGCAAGCGCCGCGCCTAACAAGAACAAAGTCGCTAAAATCACCAGAGCGCAGGTAGAAGAAATCGCTAAAACCAAAATGCCCGACCTGAACGCCAACACTCTCGAAGCCGCCGCAAGCATGATTGCCGGTACCGCGAGAAGTATGGGTATCGAAGTCGTAGATTAAGGAATACGTGGGAGGGGGATTTTCCCCGAACGCACCACGGGAGGTTATTAAATATGAAACACGGAAAAAAATACATTGAAAGCGCAAAGACCATAGAGTCTTCTAAACTTTACGACGCGGCGGAAGCGGTCGCGCTCGTCATCGACACCGCGAAAGCGAAATTCGACGAAACGATTGAACTTCACGTCCGTCTGGGCGTAGACCCCAAACAGGCCGATCAGCAGGTCAGGGGCGTTCTCGTTCTTCCCAACGGAACGGGCAAAAACGTAAGAGTGCTCGTTCTCGCGAAAGGCGAAAAAGCAGACCAGGCGAAAGCCGCGGGTGCGGACTTCGTCGGTGCGGAAGATATGATTCAGAAAATTCAGACGGAAAACTGGTTCGATTACGACGTAATCATAACCACCCCCGATATGATGGGTCTCGTAGGTCGTATCGGTAAGGTTTTAGGTCCTAAAGGGCTGATGCCTAACCCGAAATCGGGCACGGTTACGATGGACGTCGAAAAGGCGATTAAAGACACCAAAGCAGGTAAGGTCGAATACAGACTCGACAAAAACGCCATCATTCATTGTGCAATCGGCAAAAAGAGTTTCGGCAAAGACAAAATCAAAGAAAACTACGACGCGCTTATGGAAGCAATCGTAAAAGCCAAACCCGCCGCGGCGAAAGGACAGTATATAAAGAGCGTTTCTCTCGCAAGCACGATGGGCCCCGGCGTTAAAATCGCCGCTAAAATGTAATTTTCGCTTGACAAGGCGTTAATTAAGTGTTAAAATAACACGGTAAAAACTCAATAGCCCAAGACAGTAGGTGTTAACTAGCGGAGAAATCCAAAGACCAACCGAGGCGGAACTTAAGGCGTTTTATAAGCGTTCTCGTATTCCGCGCGGAATCGAGGGCGCTTTTCATTATTACAAGGAGGTAACAAAATGTCGGCAAGTCAGGAATTGAGAAAAGAAGTTTCACAAGAAATCAAAGCCAAATTCGAACAGGCAAAGTCGATAGTTTTCGTTAAATCGTGCGGACTTACCGTCGCGGAAGATACGGAACTCCGTCGCGCGTTCAGAAAGAGCAACGTCGAATATAAGGTTTATAAAAACACCCTTATAAGATACGCTCTTCACGACCTCGGAATCACCGAATTCGACGACGACCTTAACGGCCCTACTTCGGTGGCGTTCGGTTCGGACGAAACGGGTGCGTCCAAAATCATTTTAGACGCGTCTAAAAAATACGAAAACAAATTCGAAATCAAAAGCGGCTACGTTGACGGAACTAAAGTGGACGCGGCGGGAGTTAAAGCCCTTGCTACGATGCCTTCGAAAGAAGAACTCGTCGCAAAGATGCTCGGCTCTTTGCAGTCGCCCATCAGAAAGTTTGCGGGCGTTCTTTCGGCAATACCGAGAGGTCTGGTTATTGCGCTTAACCAGATAGCGGAAAAGAAAGCGTAAAACAAATCGAAAATTTTTAATTTAGTATTATTTGGAGGATAAAAAAATGGCTGATATCAATAAGATTATCGAAGAAGTTAAAGGTATGACGGTTTTAGAACTTAACGAACTCGTCAAAGCGTTAGAAGAAGAATTCGGCGTAAGCGCTGCCGCTCCCGTGGCTGTCGCCGCTGCTCCCGCTGCTGCTGCGGCTGCTCCCGCTGCGGAAGAAAAGACCGAATTCAACGTCGTGTTGAAAGAAGTCGGCGCTAACAAAATCGGCGTTATCAAAGTAGTTAAAGAAGTTACCGGTTTAGGTCTCGTTGAATCCAAAGCGATGGCGGAAGCGGGCAAAACCATCAAAGAAAACGTTCCGAAAGAAGAAGCGGACAAAATCGTTGCTCAGTTCAAAGAAGCGGGCGCTACCGCCGTTGCCGAATAATTTATTCGCGCGTGCGGGATAGTTTCCCGCAGACTGAATTAAACCTTAATAATGAAAAGGGAGCGGGCGAGAAAATTCTCGCCCGCTTTTACTCGTTACTTTAACCGTGCCCCCGTCAGTTGAAAAGTATAATAAAACGTCTCGGCGACGCTTTAAGACTTTCGCCCCGCCTGTTTTTTTCCGTGATATAATTCAAGATAAAAACCGCAACAGTTTTAAGTGAAAAGCGCGTAACGTATAAATTACGGCAAAAAGGGCGAAACGTATAAAATCGGGCAAAAAAAAGAAAGAAATCACTGAAAAAAAAGGCAAATTATCGGCATTGTGCGCAATAAGCGGCAAAACGATTGACAAAACGACGAAAAACCTTTAAAATATCTATTATTTTACTTGGAGAGAAATAATGACTAAAAGCGAAATCTGTATACTTATATCCGTCGTGCTATATATGGCTCTCGTGCTGTACGTCGGGTTTAAATGTTCGCGCAAAAACAAGTCTACCGACGATTTTTATCTCGGCGGAAGAAAATTAGGTCCGATAGTTACCGCAATGAGCGCGGAAGCGTCCGATATGAGCGGCTGGCTGCTTATGGGACTGCCGGGCGTCGCCCTGCTGACGGGGCTTGCCGACGCGTTCTGGACGGCGATAGGACTTGCGATAGGCACCTGGGTGAACTGGTTTTTAATCGCGAAAAGAATAAGAAATTACTCGCAGAAAACTCAGTCTGTAACGCTCCCTAACTTTTTTTCAGACCGTTACCGCGACAAAAGCAACGTTCTGATGTCCGTTGCGGCGGTGGTTATAATCGTGTTCTTCGTGCCGTACACGGCGTCGGGGTTTAAGGCGTGCGGAACGCTTTTCAACGCTCTTTTCGGTATAGATTATCACGTCGCGCTGCTTATAAGCGCGGCAATAATAGTTCTGTATACCGCCATAGGCGGATTTCTTGCGGCAAGCGTTACCGACCTTCTGCAAAGCATAGTAATGACGGTCGCGCTCGCCGTGATAGTGATATTCGGAATAGTCAGCGCGGGCGGCTTAGGCGCGGTTGCCGAAAACGCGGGCAAATTCAGCGAATACGTTTCGCTCAACGCGTCTTATAACGTGTTCTCGGGCAAGTCTTCGTCTTACGGATTCCTTACCGTGATTTCCACGCTCGCGTGGGGACTCGGTTACTTCGGTATGCCGCATATTCTGTTAAGGTTTATGGCGATAGACAACCCCGAAAAACTCAAAATCTCGCGCAGAGTGGGAACGGTGTGGGTCGTCGTAGCGATGGGTATTGCCATTTTTATAGGTATTATCGGCTATGGAATGATTGAAAACGGTGCGCTCGGCGGGTTCTTCGACGGGGTGGAATCGGACGGCGTGGCAGCCAAATCGGAAACGATAATAATTGAAATAGCCAACCTTCTGAGCAAAAACGGAATAATCGCCGCGCTCGTGGCGGGCGTGGTTATGGCGGGCATTTTCGCTTCTACCATGTCCACTTCGGACTCGCAACTTCTGGCGGCGTCTTCGAGCATATCCGAGAATATTCTCAAACCCGTGTTTTTCAAAAATATGTCCAAAAAAACGAGTATGATAGTCGCGAGACTTACCGTCGTGGCAATCTCGGTAGTGTCCGTGTTTCTCGCCTGGAACCCCAACAGTTCGGTCTTTAACATAGTCTCGTTCGCATGGGCGGGCTTCGGTGCGTCTTTCGGTCCTTTGGTTATCGCTTCGCTGTTCTGGAAAAGAACGAATAAATGGGGCGCGCTCGCAGGTATGCTTATGGGCGGCGTTTCGGTGTTCGTGTGGAAGTACCTGATAAGACCGCTGGGCGGCGCGTTCGATATTTACGAACTTTTGCCCGCGTTCGTCCTTTCCGCGATAGCGATAGTCGCGGTCAGCCTCTTGACTAAAAAGCCCGACGCTGAAATAGTAGAAGAATTCGAGAGCGTTAAAACGATGTAGGGCGGCAGGCTTTTCGGCGATTATGCGCCGAAAGCGCGGTTTAAGGCTCACCGCAAACCGTAAAAAGTTTTATTTTACGGAAAAAGTGAAAACTTTTATTGACAATCGTGCAATTTATTAGTAAAATATATATATCGTCGTTTATCTGAGCGCGGTGTTTACCGCGTTATAAACGCTATGGACTTAAAAATACCGCAAGGAGTTTATAATGAAAAAAATCCTTAAAAAGTTCACGACTTTCGCGCTTGCCGCGGCTATGCTTACGGCGTGCTTCGGACTTGCCGCCTGCGAAGACCTTCAAACTCTCGAAGTAAAGGTTTCGGCTAACGGCACCGAATACACCATGACCGTAGACCTTTACCGCCATCTCGCGCCCGAAACGTGCAAAATCATAGAAAAATACGTCGAAGAAGGGTATTACGACGGCACGCTTATTTACGAGAACGATTCTTATACCAAACAACTTATGTTCGGCGATATCAGGCTCGACGGCGAGAACGTAGTGCTCAGCGCGGTTAAACCCGAAATTTACGGGGAATTCGATAAAAACGGCACGACGGGCAGCAATCTCGTTTCCGAAAAGGGTTCGATAGGACTTTGGAGAAGTTGGACTGCGTCCGACGCCGACGGAAACAAATACAAAGCCTCTAACGGTATGAACAGCGGCAGAGCGGTCTGGTATATGCCCACGGAAGCGGTCAGCGATTATAACGGATACTTCTGCGTGTTCGCCAGATACGACGCGGAAGACGCCGCTAATTCGGAGACGGTAGACGCGCTTACCAAAGTTTTCGACAGTTCCGACAACTATACCGAATACGTAATCTATTACACGGGCGAATACGACGCCGCGAAAAAAGACGATAATTACGGACTCGTTTTCCATTGCGTGGAAAAGGACGACTTTGACGACGTTGACGAAGACACCGTTTTCACGGCGGAAAACGACCAACTCGTCTGCTACAATAAACAGACGGTTAAAATCTCCGCCACCACCAAAATCGTTTCCGTTAAAATAATATAATAAGTCGGTAAACGCAAATTTTGCGTTTTACGGGAAAATACGGTTTATACCGCGCGGGCGTTCCGCCCGCGCGGTGTTTGTTTCTTATTGTTTATCTCGCGCCCGTGCGGAGTTTAGCCCGTTGCGTGCATAAAGTTGTCCGAAAACGCTTGTCGCCGCGGTTTCCGTTTTTTTTGCCGCCCCTTTCAGTCGGCTTTACGCACGTTGACGATTTTTCCGTCTTGCATATCGAAAGAAAAGTATTCGAGCGCAAAGCGGCGTTCGCCGCGCTTTTTCAAAAGCCCTATCTCGCGGTAATCGCGGAAAGGCGGAGGCGGGCATACGCCTATGAATTCCCCGAAATATCCGCCGAGTTTGTCGGCGTTTTTCTTTATTCCGTCCGCCAGATAACAGGTATAGTCGCCGCCCGCAGAGAATTCTTCTATAAACGCGTAAGGCAGTATTTTATCGCATACCAGGTCGGGCCTGAATTTGGGCGAGTGCCTTACTTCGCGCCGTATTTCCCTAAATTCCGCCGAGCAGTCCCAGAATATTTTTATTTCGTGCTTGGCAACGTCTTTTCTTTTTTCCAACGTATAAAACCCGTTTTGCACGTCGAAAAGTTCTACTTCGCGCGAGAACAGTTTTTTTACTTTTCCCGCGGAATAGGCGAGAACGATCTGCCCGGATTTACCTTGCAGAGATATAAATATAACGTCCGCGCCGCCTACGTATTCCCGCCGCACGGACGCGCCGTCCGCCGCAAAAGGTAACTGTTCCGCGTAAAAATCCGCGGGCGTTTCTACGGATAGTTTAAGTCCGTTTTCGCTGAACACGGTTACGACCGCGTCGGAGAATTTTTCCTGAGCCAGAACCTTGAACGGGGTTTGAGCAGGCATTTCGTCCAAAGATATATAATATCCGCCGTTAAGGTCGGTAACGGTCGTTCCGTCGGGCGGCGCGCTTAAAAACTCCGCGTCCGGATAGAACGCCGAATAATGCGCTTTGCCGCCCAAAGGACAAATTTCCACCAGCGGCGCGTCGGCAAATTCCCGACGTATTTTGTGGCGGCAGTCGGAAGTTCCGCACAGTTCTCCGTTTATCTTAACCGCCGCTCTGAATTCCGTCTGAAAATAAAAATACATATTAAAGTATATTTTTTCTATTTAAAGTCAATAACCGTATAAAAAACAAAAGGGAGTTTTTTATGCAAAAAATTTACGGCTATAAAGAAAAGGATATGATTGAACTCGCCGCATTTATCGGCGGCAGAAAAGGCGAAACGCTTTCCACGATCTTTGAAAAGTTCGCCGAGAAAAGCGGAAAAGCCAAAGGTACGGTGAGAAACCTTTATTACGCGCTCGCGAAACGTTCGGCGACGGACGCGGAATTCCGCGACGAATATCTCGGCGGCGAAAAAATCGCCGTGAGCGTTATAAAAGAGTTCGACGGCGAAGAAGAAAAAGCGTTGTTGAAAAGCGTTCTCCGCGGCGTTGCGGAAGGTAAATCCGTAAGAAAAAGCATCGCCGAATTGTGCGGGGACGACGCGAAAAAGGCGCTCAGATACCAGAATAAATACAGGAGCGTGTTAAAAAGAAAGCCCGACCTTATCGCTCAGGCGGTTAAAGAAATAAAAGACGAAACGGGCAGAGTCGTTGCTTTTGCGGCGCGCCCCGAAACTTCGCACGCTATTCCCGAATTTCCGTTTGAAAGAGTTAAAAGAGAGATTAACGGACTCGTGGAGAGAATTTCGCTTAAAACCAGACGCGAAAATCAGGCTCTTAAAGAAAGAATAAAATCGCTCGAAGCGGAAAACGCGGGGCTTCACGCACTTTTATCGGGCGAAAACAAGTCGGGCGCGCTGAAATACTTTCTTCGCGATAAATCGCGTGAAATTCTGAACTGAACGCCGAGCGGCACGCGGGCGTGTAATAAACTTTTAATGCGAAGCGCGCTTTTGCGAACGGCGCAGCGCAAATAAGAGTTCGGCGATAATCGAACTGCCGTGCGGCGTACGGCACGTCGCTGAATAATTCACGCTCTGCCGCCAAGCGATTTAACGTATTCGAAAATGGCGTTCTGCGTGCGCGAAAAGCGTTTGTCTCTGTTTTTTATAAGATAGCAATTCACGGTAAAATCGCAATCTTCTATCGTTACGGGGGCAAGCGTTTTTTCGCGTATTAAAGGCGCGGCGAAGTCTTCCGTCATAATCGATACGAACCCCCTTTTAAGAAAGGGGATAAGCGCGGACTGTTCGTCCGTTTCGACTATGGGCGACAAGAAAACGTTTTTAGCGGCAAATTCTTTTTCGGGCAGGTCTCTCGCGGCGTTGCCCTTTTTCATAAGGCAGAGTTTCTGCTCGGCGAATTTTTCCGCGCTTAACGTCGCGCCGCCGAGTTCGCATTCGCCGCCCGTTACGGCTACGAGATTATAACCGCAAAAGGGCAGGGCGGTAACGTTTGCGAGCGCGGGTTTTTCTTCCGTAACGGCGAAACAGTATTTTCCGCGTGATACGGCGTTTACCGTTCCCTGCGGTGATTCGGTTTTTAAAGTGAGCAAGGTATCGGGAAAATTTTCGCCGACGTAATCGTAAATTTTCGTAAAGAGCCTGCACGCGGGCGCGGGCGACGCGGCGACGGAAACGGACGGGTTTTTCAGCGCGGACAGAGCGGCGGACTCGAACTCGTCGAAAGCCGCTACCGTCTCCGTCGCTTTTAAAAACAGCCGCTTTCCGTCTTCGGTGAGAGAAATCCGATTGTTTATTCTGTCGAAAAGGATTACGTTATAATACTTTTCAAGGTCGGAAATCGTCTGGCTGACCGCGGGCTGTGCAACGTGCAACGTTTCCGCCGCGCCCGTAACGCTCCCGTTTTCCACCACGGAAATAAAAACTTTCAGGTGCCTGATAGTCATAAACTCTCCATAAGTAAACGCTTATGCTTTTTATAATATTATACTATTTTACATATAGAGTTGTCAAGAGTATAATATTACGGGAACGAAAGAGAGTGCATTTTTATGAAAATGATAACTGCGATAATAAACAGAAAAGACGGGAACAGAGTTTGCAACGAACTTACGAAAGCGAACTTCGTTTTCACTAAAATAGCGACTTCGGGCGGATTTTTAAAGCAAGGCAACGTAACTGTGCTTATGGGCGTGGACGACGCTCTCGTGGATTCCGCCGTGAAGATTATACGCGACAATTCCGCAACGCGCGAAGAAAGAGTACCGTCCGTTACCTTTGACGAAACTCACTCCGCCGCGTACGCGGTTTCGGGCGTGATGGTGGGCGGCGCGACGGTGTTCGTCAGCGACGTGGTGTATTATGATAAATTCTGAAACCGCAAACAGAAAACGCCTTTCGCCCGCGCAGGTTATAGTCATAGGGTTTTTCGGCGTCGTGCTATTCGGCGCGGGGCTTTTATGTCTGCCTTTTTCGTCCGTTTCGGGTAAATGGAGTTCGTTTACCGACGCGCTCTTTACGTCCGTTTCGGCGACCTGCGTAACGGGGCTCGTCGTTGTCGATACCGCTACGCAGTGGTCGTTTTTCGGGCAACTCGTTATATTGCTGCTTATTCAGACGGGCGGTCTGGGCGTGGTAACGCTTTATATCTCGTTTTGTATGCTGCTCGGCAGAAAAATCGGTTTTGCCGACAGAAACCTTATGCGCGAATCTGTTTCCGCTCCCGAAATAAGCGGTATAATACGCTTTGCGAGATACGTTTTCTTATGTACGTTTATAAGCGAAGCAGCGGGCGCGCTTATAATGCTGCCCGTGTTCGCTGCAGACTTCGGCTTTTTTAGGGGGCTTTGGGTATCGGTGTTTCAGTCGGTGTCGGCGTTCTGTAACGCCGGGTTCGACCTTTTCGGCGCGAACGCTCCTTTTTCGTCGCTCACCGCTTACGTCGCGAATCCCGTGGTAAACGCGGTTACTATGCTGCTTATAATCGCGGGCGGACTCGGGTTTTTTACCTGGAAAGATATAATGAAAAACGGCGTGCATTTTAAAAGATACAGATTGCAGAGTAAAACGGTTGTCGTTACTACCGCCGTTCTGATATTTCTGCCCGCGTTATGGTTGTTCTTCGCGGAATTTTCGGACAGACCTTTCGGCGAGAGAATACTTTGTTCTCTTTTTCAGGCGGTAACGCCGCGCACGGCGGGGTTCAATACCGTGGATATGAACTCGCTTTCCGATAAGAGCAGGGCGATAACTGTCGCGCTTATGCTGATTGGCGGTTCGCCCGGTTCGACCGCGGGCGGTATGAAAACGACGGTTTTCGCGCTTACCGTGCTGACCACGCTCGCCGTGTTTTTCAAAAAACAGAACACCGAAGCGTTCGGCAGAAGAATAGAACTATCCGTGGTAAGACAGGCTCTGTCCGTGTTCTTCGTATACGTTTTCCTGTTCTTTGCGGGCGGATTGGTGATAAGCGCGGCGGAAAATCTGCCCGTTTCGGTTTGTCTGTTCGAATCGGCGTCCGCGCTCGGAACGGTGGGGCTTACGCTCGGAATAACGCCCGAGTTAGGTCTTTTGTCGCAAACGGTACTTATGCTTTTAATGTTTTTCGGTCGCGTGGGCGTGCTAACGGTATTTTACGCCACGGTGTCTCCTAAAAAGGTTCACGCCGTTCTGCCCGAAGAAAAGATGCAGATTTAACCGTCGCGGCTTTATAAAGCGAAAAATTATTCAATAAATATACGGGAGTAAAAAATGAAATCCATATTGCTTATAGGTCTCGGCAGATTCGGCACAAGGCTTGCCGAACGCCTTTCGGAAACTCACGCGGAAGTTCTCGCTGTCGATAAGTCGGAAAAGAACGTGAACGCCGTTTTGCCTTTCGTTACGGACGCGCTTATCGGCGACGGCACGGACGAAGAATTCATAAAGACGTTGGGCGTGCAAAATTTCGACGCGTGCATCGTCGCAATAGGCACGGATTTTCAGAGTTCTCTGGAAACGGCGTCTCTGCTTAAAGAATCGGGCGCGAAAAGGGTTATATCCCGCGCGTCGTCCGACAGACAGGCTAACCTTCTTTTAAAAATCGGCGCGGACGAGATAGTTTTCCCCGAAAAACAAATCGCCGACTGGGCGGCTATTCGTTACGGCGCGGACAACGTTTTCGATTACCTTAAAATAAGCGGCGAATACTCCCTTTTCGAAGTGGGCGTTCCCGAATCCTGGACGGGTAAAACGGTTACCGAAGTGGACGTAAGGCGCAAATACGGCGTAAATATCATCGCGCTGAAAAAGAACGGAACGGTTGACCCCGTGATTACGCCCGACACCGTTTTTACCGCGGGCGAAACGCTGCTCGTTCTGGGAAAATTCAAAGAAATGCAGAAATGTTTTAAAATGTAAAATATTTTTTTGATAAAACATAATGCTGCGCCAAAACGCAGTTCTCGCAGGAAACAGTGCGCTTAAATGAAAATATGGCACGCTGCGCTTCGCAACCGCGAAGCGCAGCGTGCTTTCCTTATCCGAAAAAATTATTATTTTTCCCTTTTTTCGCTTTTAATTTGATTGACATAAGCGCATAATACGTTTATAATACTAATTGCAACCAAAAAGGTTGCAATTAACGGAACGGATACGTTAAGCCGTTCGGAAAAGCGGGGGAAAAGTATGAAACTGTCGTCTAAAACTCATTACGGACTGATGGCGTGTCATATTCTCGGAGAGAATTACGAAAAGCAACCCGTTCCCGCCAGCGAACTCGAAAACCGCATTTCGGTGTCGGGCAAATATCTCGAAAAAATAATGCGTATGCTATCGTCGCGAAAAATAGTCTCGGCGAACCGCGGCGCGAGCGGCGGATACTATCTTTCCCGCCCGCCCGAGAGAATAACGATAGGCGAGATAGTGCGCGCGCTCGAAGACGATATGCGTATTATAGAATGCGTGGACAAGGGCGGCGCGTGCAAATGCTGTCCGTCCAGTCTCGTGTGGAAAAAACTGTATAACGGAATAAACGACCTTCTCGATTCGATAACGCTTAAAGCGATGCTCGACGGTCGCGTATAAAACGGGCGTTCAGGGCAGGCGTAAAAAGTTATACGGGTATAAAAACGGTAATTATACGGTAAAACGTTAACGGAAAAAATAAAGGACAATAAAAAGGAATATCGTTTATGCTTAAAAAACCCATATATTTCGATCACGCGGCGACAACGCCCGTGTGCGAAGAAGCGTTTATGAAGATGAAACCGTATTTCACGGATATTTTCGGCAACCCGAACAGTCAGCACGCGTACGGCAGAGAAGCCGTGAAAGCGGTCGACGAAGCGAGAGATACGATTGCGGCTATAATAAACTGCAAACCCAACGAACTGTACTTTACTTCGGGCGGAACGGAGAGCGATAACTGGGCGTTGCGCGGCGCGGCGAGCGCGTTTAAGAACAAGGGCAGACACATAATCATAAGCCCCATCGAGCACGCCGCCATGATAACGACCGCGCACGTTCTCGAAAAAGAAGGCTACGAAATATCGTTTATGAAAGTGGACGGCGAAGGTTTCGTAGATCTTGAACACCTTAAATCCATAATAAGGTCTGACACTATATTTATCGGCTGTATGCTCGCGAATAACGAAGTGGGGACGATTGAACCGATAAAAGAGATTGCCGCCATAGCGCACGAACGCGGCGTGGTTTGTTTTGCGGACGCCGTTCAGGCGGCGGGCGTGCTTAAAATAGACGTCAAAGATTTGGGCGTGGATATGTTGAGTATGAGTTCGCATAAGATTTACGGCCCTAAAGGCGTGGGTGCGCTGTATATAAGAAACGGTCTTTTAATAGACAGTATTCAGACGGGCGGACATCAGGAAAGAATGAAACGCGGCGGAACGACAAACGTTCCGGGCGTAGTCGGTTTTGCGGAAGCGTTCAGAATCGCCGCGCGCGACCTTGACAAGAACTTCGAATACGTTTCTATGCTCCGCGACAGGTTTATAGACAGAGTGCTTAAAGAAGTGCCGTTCGTCAAACTCAACGGCCCCGCAAAAGAAAACAGACTGCCCGCAAACGCCGACTTTTCTTTCAGGTATATAGAAGGCGAATCCATTTTGTTCAGTCTCGACTTAGCGGGAATAGCCGTTTCGTCGGGTTCGGCGTGTTCGTCCGGTTCGTTAGAACCGTCGCACGTTCTTCTCGCGATGGGGCTGCCCGAAGGTCTCGCTCACGGCAGCATAAGGTTCTCGTTCGGCAAACACAACACGGTAGAAGAAATAGATTACGCGGTAGACGTACTTAAAGGGGCGGTGGAAAGACTGCGCGAAATGTCGCCGTTATTTAATAAAAAGGAGATATTGAAAAATGTATAACGAAAAAGTAATGGACGTTTTTAAAAACCCCAAAAACGTGGGCGAAATAGAAAATCCCGACGGAATAGGCACGGTCGGCAACGAAGTCTGCGGAGATATAATGCAGATTAGTTTGAGAATAAAAAACGACGTCATAGAAGACGCCAAATTCAAAACTTTCGGCTGCGCCGCGGCGATTGCAACCAGTTCCACCGCGACGGAAATGATAAAGGGTATGACCGTTGACGAAGCGCTTAAAGTTACCAATAAACTCGTGATAGAAAAACTCGGCGGTCTGCCCCCGCAGAAAATCCATTGTTCCGTTCTCGCGGAAGAAGCGATAAAAAAGGCGATAGACGATTACCGCGCAAAACAGGCGGCAAAAGCGTAACCGTCTTTTATCCGCAAAAATTAAATAAAAGGCATATAACGGCGTTACGCGCGGACGACAATAAATACGCGCGTAAAAACGCGGTGTGCGGCATTTTTTTGCGCGCAAGCCGTATAAAGACTTATCCCGTGCAGGGGATAGGTCTTTTTCTTTTTCTCGTTTTTATCCGCGGCAGGGCGGTTATAATAACGCGCGGTTATTCCGACAAAAATAATTCCGCATAATTTTACAAAATTCGACCATAATATCCCTTAAAGGGGGATCTTTATGGACGATAAATTTTTAATCGGCGTTATTCTCGGTATGGTGGGCGGCGCGGTAATAGTTACTAATTCCGCAAAAGCGCGCCAAGCCGTAAAAAACGGACAACAACAGGTCGTCGATAAACTTGAAAATATGGGCGGCAAACAGAATAAGAAAAATTCTGCCGAATAATTAAGTTTTACCGCGGCGCGGTCGTTCTGACCGCGCCGCGGTAAATTTCGGCAAAGAAAAGGGAAGGAATTCCGAAAATTTCGGCAAACGCAAAATATAAGTTTGGTTAAACGCAAAATAAAAGTTGTTTTTTCCCGCCGATTATGTTACAATTAACGGGTGGAAAGATTCCTGTGTCTCGATATAGGGGATAAGCGGATAGGCGTAGCCGTGTCCGACCCGTTCAATAGTTACGCTTTGCCCGTCGGCACGTACCAACGCAAAAACCTTAAAACGGATCTGGCGCGTATGGCGGAATACGTAAGAGAAAAGGGCGCGACGGCGGTCGTCTGCGGTCTGCCCGTCAATTTCGACGGCACTCCGTCCGTTCAGACGGAGAAAGCGAAGTTTTTTATCGAAAGGCTTAAAGAGACGGTCGGCGCAAAAGTTTACGCGGTGGACGAAAGGTGTACCACCTGCGAAGCGGAAGAAACGCTGATAGCGCAGGGCAAGAGCAGGAGCGAACGCAAACGGTTCGTAGACAGCCTTGCCGCCTGCGAGATTTTACGGGGCTTTCTCGACCAACTAAAAGTTTCCGCGCGGAAAGCGGAAAAAGGAGATGACGTTATGATCGAAAAAGAAAAGAAAACGTGCGGTTGCGGCTGCGACTGCGAAAACGAAGAACACACTCACTGCGACCACGACGATTGCGATTGCGAAGATTGCGACGACGGCTGCGATTGCGGTTGCTGCGACGACGATATAGTGGAACTTACGGGCGACGACGGCAAAAAGATGAAGTTCTATTTTATAGGAACTATCGAATATAAGGGCAAGGCGTATTCCGCTTTCGAACCTGCCGAAAAAATCGACGGAATAGAAGAAGACGACCTTATTATATTCGAACTCTCGGGCGACGACGAAGAAACCGCCGAACTTCTGCCGATAGACGACGAAGCGCTTTTGGACGAAGTGTTCAACGAATTCTGCCGCGTTATGGAAGAAGACGAACTCGCCGAAGAAGCGGAGAGTTTAGAACCCGACGGAGAATAATTTTTACGGCGACGCCGTTAGTTATATTTTGCCAAAGCAAAGTTATATTGCTATCTGTTATATTTTGCTTACGCAAAGTTATATTTCCCCTGACGGGAAAGATAAGAAAAATATAACTTAAATTTTAATCTTTTGCGGATAAGAACAGCCGCCTTTGCTTCGCAACAGCGAAGCAAAGGCGGCTGTAATTTTATTTCAAAAACACTATATAACTGCGCCCCTGACCGCCCCTGACGTTTCGGCGCGCGTTGTCGGGTACGGAGTACGCTTTAGGGCGCGGACGAGCGCGGCAGTATCCTTACGGTGCGGCTGTTTTTCGGCTATATTTTTATTACCGTGGCGGCGGCGCGCACGCAAATGCCTTCTTCTCTGCCGATAAACCCTAAACCTTCGAGCGTGGTCGCGCCTATTCCCACGCGGTCGGGAGAAAGTCCGAGCGCGGCGGCGAGTTTTTCGGTTATGCGCGGGATATATCCCGAAAGTTTCGGTTTATCCGCCATTATCACCGCCGAAACGTTGTACGGTTTATATCCTTTACTTTTTATTTTTTCCATAACCGCGCCGAGAAGTTTAAGGCTGTCCGCGTCTTTATAGGCGGTGTCTGTGTCGGGGAAGTGATATCCTATGTCCCGCATGGCGAGCGCGGATAAGAGTGCGTCCATAACGGCGTGAGTCAGAACGTCGGCGTCCGAATGCCCTAAAAGCCCCTTGTCGTGCGGAATTTCCACGCCGCCGAGAACGAGTTTTCTGTTTTCTGCGAGTCTGTGGCAATCGAACCCCACGCCGACGCGGCACAGGGGAGCGGCGTTCAGTTTTTCAAAGTCTTCTTTATAAGTGATTTTAAGGTTGTCGGCGTTGCCGTCGGCGATATGAACTTCTCCGATGAATTCGGAAAAAACTTCTCCGTCGTCGTTGTAAACGCAATCTCCCGCCAGGTCGTACGCCTTTTTTATAAGTTGCGTATTAAACGCCTGCGGAGTCTGTACCGAATACAGTCCGCTTTTCCCGACGTAAGACGAAATAACGCCGTTCTCTGCGCGGCACACTGTATCGCGCGACGGTACGGCGGCAACCGCGCCGCCGTATTTAAGCGCGCAGTCAATGCAGTTTTTTATCGTTTCCGCGCTCACGAACGGTCTCGCGCCGTCGTGAATAAGCACGACTTCGCCCGTAACCGATTTAAGCGCGTTTTTCACCGACCGGGTGCGAGTCTCTCCGCCCGTTACCGTTTTAACGAAGGGGGGGAGCAGGCTTCTGATTTCCGCTTCGTCTCGCTCGGCGCATACGACGACGTATTCGTCTACGAGTCCCGAACGGATAAAGACGGACAGCGTTCTTTCAAGATAGGTAACGCCGCCGACTTTTACGAGCAGTTTATTTTTGTTCTGTTCCGCGCGTTCGCCTTTGCCCGCGCAGGCAAGTATCAGAGAAGTTTTCATTTTTCCGCGCTCCGTGAGTTCAGCCGAAATCAGTTTATTATTTCGTAAAGCGAATCTGCTTCTTCTTTTCTGACCGTTTCTTTAACGTTTAAAACGCGGAATTTTACCGTTCCGCTGTTAAAACCTATTTCCACTTCGTCCCCGATCTTCACTTCGTGCGACGGTTTGACGGTTTTTCCGCCTATTTTTACTCTGCCGCCGTGCGCGGCGTCCGCCGCGAGAGACCTGCGTTTAAGTATTCTCGAAACCTTTAAGAACTTATCTATGCGCATAATTACTCCGAAAAAACGCTGATTTTGCCGAAAAACCAAAAAAAATTTTTAATGTTAATTCAATCGCTTGACATTGTTGACGAAATGCGATAATATTATAAAATGCATTATGATAGGTTATTATCGAGTTTTATCGCCTTTTGCGCCTGAAAAAGCCTGAAAGACCGCTTTTTACAAGTGCGATTTCGTCGGTAAACTACTGATAAAACTGCCTTTCGGCACTTTATGAAACCATTATACACTATATTTACGGTTTTGTAAATGATGTCGACAAAATTTTTAAACTTTTTAAGGAGTGTGTTTAGATGACGCGTAAACTACCCGAAATCGAGTGCGGAAAAATCAAACGTAAAACTTTTTCCAAAATCAAAGAAGCAATCGAACTTCCGTATCTCGTAAAAATTCAGAAAGACTCCTACGACGCCTTTATCCGCGAAGGAATAGGCGAAGTTCTGGAAGATTTTTCGCCTATCACGGACTATTCCGACCACTTCGAGTTATATTTTCTCGAACACGATCTTAACGGAAAGCCCAAATACGACGAAAAAGAGTGCAGAGACAGAGACGCGACTTTCGCGCTTCCGCTCCGCGTCAAGGTAAGGCTCGTCAACAAGGTTACCGACGAGATTATCGACCAGGACGTCTTTATGGGTGATTTCCCGCTTATGACGGACAACGGTTCGTTCATAATCAACGGTGCGGAACGCGTTATCGTTTCGCAACTCGTACGTTCGCCGGGCGTGTACAACGATATGCAGGTGGACAAGTCGGGGAGAAAAATTTTCAACACCACCGTTATTCCGTCGCGCGGCGCGTGGCTGGAATTCGAACAGGATTCGCAGGGGATTTTATGGGTACACGTAGACAGAACGCGTAAACTCACGGGCACCGTTCTTTTAAGGGCGCTCGGTTTCGGCAGCGACGACGCGCTCGCCGAACTTTTCGATAACGATAAGATGATAGCGGATACCGCCGCGAAAGACGTCAGCAAATCGGAAAGCGACGGACTTATCGAACTTTACAGAAGACTGCGCCCCGGCGAAATTCCGACGGAAGACGCCGTTAAACAGCACCTTAAAAACCTGTTCTTCGACGCGAGAAGATACGACCTTGCGAGAGTAGGCAGGTATAAATTCAACAAACGCCTGCGCCTCGGTGCGAGAATAGTCGGGCTTAAATCGTTCGAAGACGTAATCAGTCCCGACGGAGAAGTGCTTGCGACCAAGGGTCAGATTATCGACAAAGATACCGCGGAAAGAATACAGAACGCGGGCGTCAACGTGTTTTTCGCGGACGTGGACGGCGAAAAACACAAGATGATAGCCAACAACGTAGTGAGTTTCAGGGAAGTTACCGGCAAAGACCCGAGAGCGTTCGGACTTTTGGACTACGTTTACTATCCCGCCGTCGAATTCGGAAAGGCGGTTGCGGAAGCCGCGCTTAAAGACGGGGAAGAAGCCGTCGCCGATAATATGAAGAAGGAAATCAACGAATTATTCTATATCGACGAAAAGGATATTCCCGAAGAAGAAATCAAACCCGAAGAAAAGAAAAATCAGGAAAAAGCGAGAGAAACGCGCCTTAAATTCGTCAAGGCGTGCGTCGCTTTCGAAAAATTGCTCGGCAGCGATATAAATGAGCCGCTCACCGCGGAACAGAAAAAGGATATCCGCCCCGTAATAGATAAACTCAATCACAAGCATATCACGGTAGACGATATAGTCGCTTCCGTATCCGTCAACCTTGACCTTAACTACGGAATAGGCAGCACCGACAACATAGACCATCTCGGCAACCGCCGCGTCCGTTCGGTCGGAGAACTTCTGCAAAACCAGTTCCGTATCGGT
>CAMEHL010000012.1 GCA_945917475.1 uncultured Clostridia bacterium
GTAACCCGCGTATCCCATTTTTTTAAATTTTTCGCCGTTAAACGCCTTATTAAGGTCGTACGGCGGGTCTACGACGAGAAGGTCAACCGACTCGTTCGCTACTTTTTTCAGCGCGGCGAACGCGTCTCCGTTTACCGTTGCGTTGAGCCGCCCGTCGTAAGTTTCGGGCGTAAAGCAGTGTTTAAGGTATTCGTCCGCAAGTTCGAGCGGAAAATCTATCGTTTTGTTGCGAGGCGATTTGGTTCTCATTTCCTGTAAAGTTTCATCCAGACGTCTATTTTCTGAGCAAGGTCGTCGTTGCTTTTCGTCTTTTTCATCATCTCTATCAGCGCGTCGGTCGCGTCGTCGCGCTCGGACAGGATTTTACGCAGTTTGTACACGGTAGACAGTTCTTTTTCGTTTAAAAGAAGTTCTTCTCTACGCGTACCCGATTTGTACAGATCTATTGCGGGGAAAACGCGCTTTTCGGACAATTCGCGCGAAAGGTGAATTTCCATATTGCCCGTGCCTTTGAATTCTTCGTAAATCACGTCGTCCATACGGCTGCCCGTGTCTATCAGCGCGGTTGAAAGAATAGTCAGGCTTCCGCCGTTTTCTATGTTGCGCGCCGCGCCGAAAAACCGCTTGGGTCCCTGCAACGCCGCGGGGTCGAGTCCGCCCGACAAGGTTTTGCCCGAAGATTCTATCGTATTGTTATACGCCCTTGCAAGCCTTGTTATGGAATCCATTAAAATAACGACGTTCTGCCCCACTTCGACGAGCCGTTTCGCCCTGTTTACGACGAGTTCGGCTGCGCGAACGTGATGCTCCGCACATTCGTCGAAAGTGGAAAACACCACTTCGCCCGATACGCTGCGCTTTATATCGGTAACTTCTTCCGGACGTTCGTCTATGAGAAGAATAATGAGTTTTACGTTTTTATAGTTCTTTTCTATCGACTGCGCTATTTTTTTAAGCAAAGTGGTTTTGCCCGTTTTCGGCGGCGCGACTATAAGCCCGCGTTGCCCCATACCTACGGGCGCGAACAAATCTATACAGCGTATAGCCATATCGTCTTCCGCGTCGTCGCGCTCTAATTTTAACCGTTCGGTCGGATAATAGGGCGTCAAATCGTCGAAATTGTTGCGCTTTAAGAACAGGCGCGGCTCAAGGTCGTTTATGGATATGACTTCCTGCAAAGCGGCGGAGTCCCCGTCCCGCACCGATTTTACGAACGCTTTAACTTTGTCGCCCCTGCGCAGATTGTATTTTTTGATGTTCTGGTTAGAAACGTAAGCGTCGTCTTTGGAGTTCTCGTAATTGTTCACGCGGAGAAATCCGTATCCGGAAATATGCTGCTCTAACACGCCTTCCACCACGAATCCCCCTTTTTCGCGCGGCGCAGACTTCTCGTGCGCGTGCGCCGCGACAGGCGCGGACTTTTCCTGCACGGGCGCGGGCTTTTCCTGCTCGGGCGCGGCAACGGGAACGTTCTGCTCCGGGGCGGCAACGGGAACGTTCTGCTCTGTTGCGGCGGGAACGGTCGGAGCGGGCTTTTCGGCAACGGTTTCTTTTTTGACCGCGGAATCGTCGTGCAGTTCGTTGCCCCGCTCGCCTTTAAGGTATTTGGCGTAGGTCGGGTCGGGCATAAAAACGGGTTCTGGTTCGTCCGTCAGAAATTCCGATATATCCACCGTGAATTTCGTGGGAGCGCCCCTGCCTTTGCTCGTGGAAAAGTCGGGTTTTACACTGCCTTCCTGAACGGACATTATCTCGTCAACGAGTTCGTTCTTCTTCTTGGCGGCGGGTGCTTTAACGCCGATATACCTGCCTATTTCGCGCACGACGGACAAATGCTGGGACATCAGCATTTCGCGCGTCAACAATTTTAATTTCTTCATTTTACACACCTCGGTTGATTGATGAAAACAATTAAACGGAGCGACCGTAAAAAATATAAATTACAGTAAAATACCGCTAAAAATCGCAAAAGAGTTTTTTGATACTGCGGGCGGCGATTACGCCCGATAAAAACGCAAAAGAAAGGTTATATCCGCCGCAGTCTCCGTCAACGTCGAGAATTTCGCCCGTAAAAAACAGATTTCGGACGAGTTTGCTCTGCATTGAAAAGGGATTTACGCCGTTGGTATCTATTCCGCCTTTGGTCGTCTGCGCGTAATCGAAACCGAGAGTACCCGTGATGATAAGCGAATAATTTTTAATCCTTTCGGCGACGGCTTTCGGCGACGTATCGGTTACGCCGCGCAACAACGCCTGCCCGACCTTCTTATTTATTATACCCGTAAGAAGATTATCGTTATCTATATATTTTTTGGTTTTTCTGTCGGATAATAAGGATAAAAGATAAGATTCGGATACGTCGGGAAGAAATTCCGCTACGAATCTCGGATTATCGAGCCCCGCAACGAGCGACGACAAAGCGAAAACGGTATTACCCGAAACGCCGTAATCGGTAAAAAGCAAATCCCCGCAAGCGGAAGATATATAGCGGTTTCCGTCGTAAAGAGAAAGTTTCGCCCTTTCTTTTACGCCCTTTAACCCCCTGACGGCTTTAAGGTCGGTTTTAACCTGAACGAGCGACGGATAAAGCGCGGTAACCTTATGCCCGAATTTCTCCGCGAGTGCGTATGCCGAACCGTCCGTTCCGAACTGTTTAGCCGCGCAACCGCCTGCGGCGAGAACGACTGTTTTAGCATTTACCGTTTTTCCGTCCGCGAGTTGCAGAGAAAAACCGTCTTTACTTTCGGTAACGCGCGTAACCGCGCTGCCGGAGAAAATATCGCATCCGCGGTCGGATAAGAAAGCGCGGATAATATCGAGCGCGGACGACGCCTGTTTTGACAAAGGATAATATTTCCCGTCCGTTTCTTTACGGAGCGGGACGCCGAGTCCGTAAAAATATTCGGGGATATCTATATCTTTCGCGCCGTCTAAAAACGCTTTAATAAACCCTTTATCACCGTGAAAATAATCGGAAGACAGATCGGCGTTGGTAAAATTCCCTTGTCCGTTGCCCGTGGCGACGAGTTTTTTGCCCACCCTGTCGTTGCGTTCGATAACGACCGCTTCGCCGCGCGAAAACGCGCCCGCTCCGCGGAAAAGTTCTACGGCGCATAAAAGCCCGGACGCGCCGCCGCCTATTATCGCCGCTTTATACGCTTTCTGCAAGAGACACCTCTCGATTAGGTTTTATTATGATTGAAAATAACTGTCAGTCGATAATGCTTAAAAGTTCGCGCGGGGAACGGGCGAACACCGTCGCGCCGAATTTTTCGAGTTTTTCGCGCGGAGAATAGCCCCAGAGCGCGGCGATTCCTTTCGTTCCCGAATTTATCGCGGTAAGAACGTCCGCGTCTCCGTCGCCCACGAAATAGGCGTTATCGGGCGATACGCCGAGTTCGCCTAGTATGTTCAGCGTGGCGGTTTTATCGGGTTTACATTTGACCGAACCGCTCTGCCCCACGATTTTATCGAATCCGAAACCGCTCATATAATTTTTAACGACGTTATCAGTCGTTTCCTGCGGTTTGTTGGTTAAAACGGCGAGTTTATAGCCCCTTTTTTTCAGTTCCGACAAAACTTCAGGCACGCCGTCAAAGAGTCTCGTTTTAGGGCTGCCCGAGTTGGTATATATATCGTTGTAGTACGCAAGCCGTTCGGACAGTTCTTCTTCGCTAAGCGTAAGACCTATACAGTCCCTGACGAGATTTCTCGCACCGTGCCCCACTTTGCTTTTGACTTCGTTCTCGCTTAAAGTCGGATAGCCGTACTTAACGAGCATTTTATTTATGTTGTCCGCTATATCGGGAACGGAATCTATAAGCGTTCCGTCAAGGTCGAAAATAACCGCTTTGTTCATCACATTTCCTCTACCGTCTGTATTCCTAAAAGCGTAAGCGCGTTGGTAAGCGTTATTTTAACCGCCTGCGTTATCGCGAGCCTGAAATTGCGCAGATTTTCGTCGGCACAGGATATTTTGCTGCTTATATAGAATTTATTGAACGCGGAGGCGAGTTCGAGCGCGTATCTCGTAACGATTGACGGCTCGTATTTTTCGGCGGCACTTTTTACCGCTTCACCGAATCTGCCGAGCACCGCAATAACCTGATACTCGTCTTCGGTCGTTTCTTTTATTTCGAACGCGCCGCGCGCGCCGTTTTTGTTAAGCACGCTGTTACACCGCGCCACCGAATATTGAAGATACGGGCAGGTTTCCCCTTCAAAAGACAAAACCCTGTCGTAACTGAACACGATGTCTTTTATCTTGTTGTTGCACAGCGCGCTGAATATAACCGCGCCCGTTCCCACCGCTTTCGCCGTGTTTTCTTTGTCTTTAAGGTCGGGATTTTTTTCTTCTATGACCTTATAAGCCTTTTCTACGGTTTTGTTTATAACGTCTTCTAACAGTACGACTTTGCCTTCTCTCGTGCTCATAGAACCGCTCTCTAAACTAACCATTCCGTACGCAACGTGAACGAGATCTTTCGCCCAGGGTTTCCCCATAAGTTCAAGCACTTTGAAAACCTGTTTGAAGTGCAGGTTCTGCTGATACGCAACGACGTAAAGGCTTTTATAAAAATCGTAAGTATTCTTGCGGTATATCGCCGCCGCGATGTCGCGCGTGGCGTAAAGAGAAGAACCGTCCGATTTTAAGATAAGGCAAGGCGGCATATCGTATGCGTCGAGATTGACGACGGACGCCCCGTCGGAAAGTTCGAGAAGATTTTTCTCTTTAAGTTCTTCGATTACCGCGCCCATTTTGTCGTTGTAAAAACTCTCGCCCGCGTAAGAATCGAACGTAACGTTCAGATCTTTGTAGATTTTTTCCACTTCTTCGAGCGTGATTTTTTTGAACATTTCAAAAAGCGCGAGCGCGTCCGCGTCGCCGTCTTCTATCAGCTTGAAATACTTGCGCGCTTGATCTTCGAGTTCGGGGCGGGTTTTCGCTTCTTCGTGGAATTTAACGTAAATTCTGGTAAGTTCTTTAAGTCTGCCCGTCCTTACCTTTTCTTCGTCGCTCCACATCTTATACGCCACGATAAGTTTGCCGAATTGCGTGCCGTAATCGCCGAGATGGTTTATCCCCACGACCTTATATCCTAAAAATCTGAATATTTTACAAAGCGCGCTTCCTATCACGGTGGTGCTTAAATGCCCTATGTGAAAAGGTTTGGCTATATTTATCGAAGAATAATCTATACAGACGGTTTTGCCGCTGCCCTCATCGGAAGAACCGTACGCGTCGCCCGCGCTTAAAACTTCTTTTAACACGTTATCGACGAACGACGTGCGGTCGACTTTGAAATTGAGATAACCGCCTACGGCTTCTATCTCGGAAATATACTCGTCTTTACCGAAAGCGGCGCATAAGTCCGCCGCAATTTTCACGGGGGACTGTTTCAGGATTTTAGATAACTTAAAACAAGGAAGCGCGTAATCGCCCATCGCATTATCGGGCGGAATTTCGATAAACGAGCGCAATTCTTCTTTACTTATTCCGTCAACGACGAGTTTGTCCGCAATATATTTTCTGTAATCCATTTCAGACCGCCTTTTAAGATATTTTTATTTTATCACAACTTTATACGAAAAAGCAAATCAAAAACTTGTATTTTTTTTAATTTTGTTTTATAATTATACGAGACTTTGATTTTATACCTTATCAACGGAGTAAAAATATGAAATTAGGCGTGGTGGGGCTTCCCAACGTAGGTAAATCGACGCTGTTTAACGCGATTACGAAAGCGGGCGCGGAATGCGCTAATTACCCGTTCTGCACGATTGAGCCGAACGTGGGCGTTGTCGCAGTGCCCGACGAGCGGCTTAACGTGCTCGGCAAAATGTACAACACGAAAAAAATAACCCCCGCAGTCGTGGAATTCGTCGATATCGCGGGGCTCGTTAAAGGTGCGTCTAAAGGCGAAGGTCTCGGCAACAAATTTCTCGCAAACATCCGCGAAACGGACGCAATCGTTCACGTAGTCAGGTGTTTTAACGACGAAAACGTTACGCACGTAGACGATAGCGTAGACCCCGTGCGCGATATAGAAACAATCAATCTCGAACTTATTTTCGCCGATATAGAAACCGTCGGGAAAAAACTCGATAAGGCTCAGAGCCTCATCAAGACGGGCGACAAAAAATATAAGACTGAAACGGAATTTTTAACGCGGCTTTTATCTCACTTAAACGACCTTAAACCCGCCCGTACAATGACGCTTTCGGATGAGGAAAAAGAGTACGTTAAAAGCCTTTTTCTCCTGACCGACAAACCCGTCATTTATACCGCGAACGTTTCGGAAGACGATATGGGCAAAAACGACGAAGATATTCCGCTCGCAAAGTCGGTCGTGGACTACGCGAAAGCCGAAAATTCCGAATATATGGTCATCTGCGCCAAAACGGAAGAAGAACTCTCTTCCCTTCCCGACGACGAAAGGCAGATGTTTTTAAAAGAACTCGGCGTTAAAGAGAGCGGGCTTGACAAACTCGTTAAAATCTCTTACCGCACGCTCGGTCTTATAAGTTATCTTACCGCAGGCGAAAAAGAAGTCCGCGCCTGGACGATAGAAAAAGGAACGAAAGCGCCCCAGGCTGCCGGCAAAATCCACTCCGACTTTGAAAAAGGCTTTATTCGCGCCGAAATCGTCGATTACGACGTTCTCGTACAACTCGGCTCGTTTAACGCCGCCAAAGAAAAAGGCAAGGTCCGTTCGGAAGGAAAAGATTACGTTATAAAAGACGGCGACGTGGTTTTGTTCAAATTCAACGTTTAAACGCGGTTCGTCTTTACGGCTGAACGTACGGTTTCAGCGCGGTTTTATATGTTTTTTCATTTTAATATGCCGGGCGGCGCAAGGAAACTTGCGCCGCCCTGTTTTTATAATGTTTCCGCGTGCTTGCGCCGGTAATCACTACCCGCTGGTTTTGCTTATGAATTCGTTATTTTGCGGTCAGAGAATTTAAAACCGCTATCAGCATAACGCCCACGTCGCCGAGCATTGCCGCCCATACGGGCAGACCGACGGTAACGCTCAATATCATAACCGCGGCTTTAACCGCAAGCGAA
Organism: uncultured Clostridia bacterium; assembly: GCA_945917475.1. Lineage (GTDB taxonomy): Bacteria > Bacillota > Clostridia > Christensenellales > Borkfalkiaceae > UBA1259. The sequence continues at coordinate 7,070 of CAMEHL010000012.1, forward strand.
CCGACGATGTTTTCTATAACCTTTCTTCTTATCTTTTTCGCTTTCTTAATCGCGAACGGAATTTTTCTCACGTCGTCGTCCATTATAACAACGTCCGCGCTGTCTATTGAGATTTCGCTGCCAAGCGCACCCATTGCGACGCCTACGTCCGCAAGCGATATTGTCGGAGCGTCGTTTATTCCGTCCCCGGCGAAAAGCACTCCGCCGTCTCCGCTCTCTTTAAGTATTCCGAGTCTTTCCGTCTTATCCTGCGGCAACAATTTAGAATATACTTCGTCCATTCCGACAGCCTTTCCTACCGCTTCGCATACCGCCCTGCCGTCGCCGCTGAACATTACCGTTTTTTCCACGCCGCACTTTTTAAGACTCGCGATTGTTTCGCGCGCCTCGGGTTTAACCGCGTCGCAGACGTATATTCTGCCCGCGAGAACGCCGTCCGCCGCAACGTAGACGATGGTGCCGTAATAGTCTTCTTCGGCAACGTCAATCCCCGTATCGGACATCAGGCGGGCGTTACCCGCGGCGACTTTTACGCCGTTTACGACGCCGCTTATGCCTTTGCCCGCAACTTCTTTCACGTCGGTCGCCTTATACTCTGTTTTCTTGCCCGCATAATCGCATATCGCTTTTGAAACGGGGTGGTTGGACTTGGTTTCGAGCGCGACGGCGTATTCCGTTATCGTCTTTTCGGTAAACCCTTCGGACGGGAGAATTTTCTCAACAGAAAACTCCCCCTTGGTAAGCGTTCCCGTCTTATCGAACGCCGCCGTTTTTACTTTGGCGAGTGCGTCTATATAATTGCTGCCCTTAACCATTACGCCGTTTTTAGCAAGACTTCCTATCCCCGTAAAAAACGCGAGCGGCACGGATATTACGAGCGCGCACGGACAGGATATGACGAGAAAGTTAAGCGCGTTATATATCCACTTGGTAAAATTCATACCGTCGAAAAGCGGCACAACCGCGCCCACAATAACCGCAAGAAGCACGACTATCGGCGTGTAAATTTTCGCGAAAGACGAGATGAATTTCTGGCTTTTCGCTTTTTTCGCGTTCGCGCCTTCGACCATGGCTATTATCTTTTCCGCGGTACTGTCTTTATACAGTTCCGTCGTTTTTATCACCGTAGAATCGCCCGCGTTTATCGCGCCGCCGTAAACCGCGCCGCCGTTCTCTATATAATACGGCTTGCTTTCGCCCGTTATCGCTTTCATATCGAATTCCGTAGCCGCGCCGCAAAGCACGCCGTCGATAGGAACTCTGTCGCCGCGTCTTACTTCTATAAGACTTCCCTTTTCTACCGTTTCGGGCGCGACTTCATTTATACCCGTTGCCGTTACGAGCCTCGCGGTAACGCTTTTCAAGTCTGAAAGTCCCGCTATCTTTTTTCTCGAACTATCCGTCGCCGCGTCTTCGAGCAGTTCGCCGAGCGCGTAAAGCGTTACAATAAGCGCGCCCTCTGCGTATTCGCCCATAATAAAAGCCGTTACGGACGCTATAAACATAAGCGTGTTTTCGTTGAGAAAATCTTTTGCCGCGATTCCCTTTACGCAGTTTATAAATATCTCCGCGCCCGATACCACGTATGCAATAAGGCAGAGTATAAGCCCCAACGTATCGTCCTGCCGCCCCGTTGCGAACGCGACGACTATCAATATCGCGGATATTACTAATTTAATAAGGTCGAAAAAATTCTCCTTAAAAAAACTTTCGCCCGAACTCTTTTCTTTCTTGCGCTCGCAAGCCGAACACCCGCAGGACAGCCCCGCGTCTTTTCCGCATTCTTCACAGTCGCAACTCTCGTGTTTTTCCATAAAGTCTCCTTTATTCAGTAAAAAAATTGTTTTATTATATTATTATATACTAATATTCTTTGATTGTTTTAAGGCAATATCGCTATTGCCTTTTAACTTATAATTACGTTTCGCGGATAAACCGACCGTTTTTTCGCGGCTTATAATTACGCCGTTTACCGCCGCATATTTTTAGGGTTTGCCGCCATATATAACCGCCCGTTTTCGGTCGCATAATTTTACGGACTACCTTTGCGGTTTCGCACCGAACGCCGCAGCAAAGGCTTTTACGGTGTTAATCGAACTTACAGCCCCTGTGAGACAAAGCCGTTTTCACTATCGTCGCGATATGTTCGTCCGCAATGGAATACAATACCTGATTCGCTTCTTTGCGGCACTTTATCACGTATTTGTCTTTGAGTTTTCTTAAGTGTTGCGATACCGCCGACTGCTTTCCGCCCGTAATTTCGCATATATGATAAACGCATAACTCGCCTTCCATAAGCGCGAGCAGTATTTTAACGCGCGTAGGCTCGCCCAGCAGAGAAAAGATTTCGCTTATCTCCTTTACGCTGTCCGCATATTCCGCGGAATTAAGCAGTTTATCCCTTATCTTTTCGTGGTTCCCCTTTATGCAACCTTCCATATTAACACCTATATTAGCGTTTGCTAATATAGTATAACCTCTGTACGGCTGAAAGTCAAGGAATTTTTAAGGTATTTTCGGTTTTTCCCGATTTTTTTAGGCGGATTTTTGCGTAAGTTATAAAAGGATACAGATAAGTCCGCCTTTGTTCTCGTTCACAATGCGGGTTGCAGTTCTGCGCATTTTGTTCTGCGCGTCTTTGGGCATTGCGTTTATTTTGCCCGCTACGCCTTCGCCCACTAAATCCTGCAACGACTTGCCGAACATATTCGTCTCCCATATACCCGACGGATTGTCTTCAAATTTGTTCATTATGAAATTGATAAGGTCTTCGCCTTGTTTTTCCGTGCCGACTATGGGCGAAACTTCGGTCGCGACGTCTACTTTCATAATGTGAAGACTCGGCGCGGACGCTTTCAGTTTAACGCCGTATCTGCCGCCCTGTTTCACGAGTACGGGTTCTTCTAAATTCATTTCGTCGGTGGTCGGCATAACTATTCCGTAACCGCCGCTCTCCGCCTGTTCGAGCGCGTCCTTAATCTTATCGAATTTGCGCCTTGACTGCGAAAACTCTTTTACGAACGAAAAAAGGTCGCAATCGTCTTTTATTTCTTCGCCGCACTCGTCCGACAATACCTTGAAGTAAAGACCGTTCTTGCAGGTAAGTTTATAATCGGACACGCCTTCGCCGAGACGTATTTCTTCGAGTTCGGACGGATTGAAATATTCGTCGCCCGTAAAACCGCCGTCAAACACGGTGTAATCTTTCATTTTGCGCATCTGTCCCGACAGGTCTTTCACACGCCTGATTAAACCGGATATAATCTCGTTGTTTTCGGGCAGTACGCGCATCCATTCGGGAATATCCACGTTGAACGAATAGAGCGGAAATTCCATTAACACCTTTTCCATAATCGCGCCGACGTCGTGCGCGGACATATCGACAGCACTCACGCAGACGGCAGACGCGCCGTATTTTTCTTCGAGTTCGTCGCAGAGCGCAGCCGCGCTTTCGGATTCGGGATTTTTAGAATTTACGACGATTATGAACGGTTTTTTACACTTTTTAAGTTGCTTTACGGTCTTTTCTTCCGCTTTAACGTAGTTCGCGCGCGGTATATCGCCTATCGTTCCGTCGGTGGTAACCATTATCCCTATCGTGGAATATTCTCTTATCACCTTTTCCGTGCCGATTTCCGCAGCCTTTTCGAAAGGTATTTCGTCGTCGCTCCAGGGCGTTTTCACAAGCCGCGGTTTATCGTTTTCTTTGGAGCCTTCCGCCCCGTCTACAAAATACCCCACGCAGTCTACCAGCCTTACGTTTGCGGTGGACTTGTTTCTGAACTGAACTTTAACGGCGTTTGCGGGAACGAATTTAGGTTGCGTAGTCATAACCGTTCTGCCGTCGGCGGACTGCGGCATTTCGTCCGTCGCTATGCGCTGTTGAAGTTTGTTGCTTATATTCGGCAGAACGAAGTTTTCCATAAATTTCGTTACGAACGTGGATTTGCCCGTTCTGACAGGTCCTACCACGCCTATATATATTTCGCCGTCCGTGCGCGCCGATATATCGTTATAAATATCGTACCTTTCCATAAAAAAACCTCCCACATATTACACAAGTAATATATGAGAGTTTTTATCCGGTTATGAAAAAAACTTTAAATCCGCCTCAGACAATAAAGCGGAAACGGTAAATAAAAACGGTTAAGCGTTTTCTCCGCCCGCGTTTTTGTTCTTTTTAGCCTTTTCCTTTGCCGCCATACCCTTTATGGACGTGGGGTGTTCCGTTCCGTTAAGCATATTATATATGTTTTTCCTGTGAGCGAACCAGGTAAAAAAGAAAAACAGAAAAATGCACGCGTCCGCGGCGAGAAGATAAGGAGTTTCCGCATTATTCAACCCGTATTTCCCGAAAAGGAACAACGCGCTGAAAATGAGCGACGGAGTAATCGCGATAAAAGAGCCCATACCGCCGAATTCGGTATAATAAATAAACGCGATTGCCGCCGCGATTGAAAATACGGCAATAAGCACCCACCAGCCGTGTACCGCCGTGCAGATGATAATAACGCCCATAGTGGAAGCGATTCCTTTTCCGCCGTGAAAACCTAAAAATACGGGGAAAATATGTCCTATAATAACGCACAGACCGCAGAGATACAGCGCGAAGTCCGCAACACAGAAAGAAGTGGCTTCGAAAAAATACTTTTTAAATACGAGATACCCTGCAAGCGCGGGCAACGCGCCTTTAAGCACGTCTAAAACGAGCGTTAAAACGCCTATTTTTATTCCGAGATTCCTGCTCATATTGAGCGTTCCCGGATTGCCGCTGCCCATTTTGCGTATATCTTTATGTTTAAGTTTAGATATAATAAGCGCGAAGTTCACGTTGCCGATAAAGTAAGAACACAGCGCAAATATCGCAAGCATAATTTTGTAGTTCATTTATTTACCCGTAAATTTTACGATAAGAAAGTTTATTCTACCTTGTAAACGGAAATCAGTATTCGTTCTCGTCCTTTTCTCTCGTCTGAATAAAAATAGGCGTCCCCGAAAAGTCGTAAGCGTTTCTTATGCAGTTTTCGAGATAGCGTTTATAAGAAAAGTGCATAAGCGCGGTTTCGTTGACGAACAGCGTGAACGTTGGCGGAGTAACGCCCGTTTGCGCGGCGTACCCTATTTTAAGCCGCTTTCCGTTTACCGACGGCGGTTCGTTCGCGCGCACCGCGTCGAAAATCAGGTCGTTGAGTTGCCCCGCAGACACGCGTTTTCTCGCGTTTTCGTACACTTTTTTTACGAGCGCGAGGATTTTTTCCGTTCTCTGCCCCGTTTTCGCCGAAACGTAAACGGTTTCTATATAGTTCATGAATTTAAGGTCTTCGGCGAGTTTTGCGTTGAATTTTTCAACCGTGTGCGTGTCCTTTTCTATTAAGTCCCACTTGTTCATTACCACGACGGATGGTTTGTTCTGTTCGTGAACGTAGCCGCATATCTTAACGTCCTGTTCGGTAAGTCCCACGCTCGCGTCTACCATTATCACGGATACGTCCGCGCGGCGAATCGCGCCGAGCGCGCGCAGAACGCTGTAATATTCCACGTCTTCTTCGACGTTCTTTTTCTTTCTTATTCCGGCGGTATCGATAAGCGTATATTTTTCGCCGTTATAGGAAAAAGGCGTGTCGATTGCGTCTCTCGTAGTCCCCGCAACGTCCGAAACGATAGTTCTGTCAAAGCCGAGTATCTTGTTGCACAGACTTGATTTGCCCGCGTTGGGCTTGCCCACGATTGCGATTTTAAGCGTATCGTCGCCCGCACTTTCGCCTTCCGTCTTAAAATGCGAAACCACTTCGTCGAGAAGGTCGCCTATGCCCGTGCTGTGTTCGGCGGATATGCCGAAAGGCTCTCCGAGTCCGAGATTGTAAAACTCGAAGAGTTTGGCGGGGTCGTAATTGTCAAGTTTGTTTACGGCGAGAACGACGGGCTTACCCGATTTGCGGAGTTTCATAGCCACGTCGTAATCGGCGGAAGTAAGCCCCGATTTCGCGTCGGTAAACAGTATTATGACGTCGGCGGTTTCTATCGCTATCTCCGCCTGTTTCTGAATATGAACCCACATTTCGTCGGTGGATTTCAATTCGAGACCGCCCGTATCAACGAGCGTGAAATACCTGCCGCACCATTCCGCGTCCGCATACAGTCTGTCGCGCGTTACGCCGGGAAAGTTCTCTACGATAGACAGTCTTTTGCCGACGACCTTATTGAAAAAAGTAGATTTGCCGACGTTGGGTCTGCCGACTATCGCCACCAAAGGATTTGCCATAAATTATTTGTTGAATATCCAGAGACCTATCGTCGCTAAAATAAAGATTACGAGACATATCCAGTAAGTAATCTTGTATCCTTTTGCTTTGTGCGCAACGAAACGCCACGCGGTTACGCCGAATACGAGAATAATGCCGAGATTCTTGATTGTGTTCAGCACGTTCATTATTGCCGGTCCGAGACTTATCACGCTCTGTAACATTGAAAGAATCTGCAAAACCGCGAAAATAACGAGCGAAATAAACGCTATAAGATTAAGAATGTTAGTGTTTTTTTGTGTGTCTTTCATATTAACTCTCCTGAATTTTATTCTTTTTTATAATTATTAAACTTATAAAGTTATCTGATTTTTTATTTTTTCAAGCACGGACTTAAAGTAATCGGGCAGTTCGACCGAAAAACTCATTTTTTCGCCCGTCGAAGGGTGAATAAACCCGAGCGTTTTCGCGTGAAGTAGTTGCCCGTTCAACTTAAATACGTCTTTTTTATATCCGTATTCTTTATCGCCCACAACGGGGTGTCCCATATACTTTGCGTGAACGCGTATCTGGTGCGTTCTGCCCGTTTTAAGCGAAAACTCGCAAAGAGTATAGCCTTTCGGATAACGTTCTAAAACCCTGAATTCGGTAACGGCGCGTCTGCCCGTTTTTGTTACCGCCATTTTAGTGCGGCACTTCGGGTCTCTGCCTATAAAAGTATCTATCACGCCGCCGTCTTCTTTAACGATACCTTCGAGAAGGGCGACGTATATTCTCCTGCAGGTTTTGTCCTGAATCTGCTTTGCAAGCGACAGGTGCGCCGCGTCGTTTTTTGCGACCACGAGCAGTCCCGAAGTGTTTTTGTCTATCCTGTGCACGATCCCGGGGCGTATTACCCCGTTTATACCCGAAAGACTATCGAGACGGTACAAAAGAGCGTTGACGAGCGTATCTTCGCCCGTGCCGTTGCCCGCGTGAACGGTCAGCCCCTGCGGTTTGTTTATAACAGCCAAATCCGCGTCCTGATATATTATATCAATCGGAATATCTTTGGGGGCAGTCTCGTACCGCTTTGCTTCGGGCACGGTAAGTTCCACTACGTCGTTATCCTTTAACACGCGGTTGCACTTAACCGTTTTACCGTTCACGGAGAGATTTCCGCCGTCCGCGAGAGTCTTTATGCGCGAACGGGAAAAACCGGTTACGCCGCTTAAATACACGTCCGCGCGGACGTCAGGATTGCCCGTTATCAGAAAGGTCTTTTTTTCCATCTTTTTTCCTGAACGGCGCACTTTCGTCTACGAACAGAAAATACACTAAAATCATTATCACGCCCGCCGTAAGAAACAAATCGGCAAAATTGAAAATGCCGAAAAGGCGTTTGCCGAAAAATTCCGCCGACATAAAATCTATAACTCTGCCGCGGGCGAGTCTGTCGATAAAATTGCCGACCGTTCCGCCCGTTATGAACACGAGAGAATACGCCATAAGCGTCTGGCTCTTTTTATACGCGTAAACGTAAAGTAAAGCGAACAGAACGAGCGCGACGCACGTAAGCACTTTAAAAAACGTCTGCGCCCACGCTTTTCCCGATAAAAACCCGTAAGCCGAACCCGCGTTTTCGGTATATTCTATATAGAAAAACCCGTTTATGACGCTGACGGGATTAGTCCTTAAATCGCGCGTTTCGTTAAAGTTTTTAAAACACAGTTTGGTTATCTGGTCGATTGCGATAAGCGCGGCGAACACGATAACGGGAATTATTATCAACCTTATGATTTTTCTCATTCTGAGAGCCCGAGTTCCTTGCATAAGTCCTCCAATTTCAGTTCGCCGGGGTTTAAGACTTCTTCTAAATCAAATCCGTTGTCGCTCGTCGCGGCGACGTATTCTTTTATCGCACGTTTGGGGTCGAACGGCTTATTGCCGTCGGTGTTTTCGCACGCTACGAGTTTTACGTCGAGCGCGTCGATTGCGTTCTCTACGCCCTTTTCCGATAAAACCGCCGCTATTTTTTCGCGGAGTTCCGCCGCGTTTTTAACGACGGGATAAAGCGGATATTTGTTTTTAAGATACTCGAAATAATTTGCCCAACGTTCGGAAAATTTTTTAAGTTTTTCCGCCACGAGCGCATAGCGAAGCCGCGCTTTCTCCTCCGTTTCGAGCGCTTTTTCTTCGGCGGCTTTTATGGACGCTTCTATCAGCGCGTTCTTTTCTCTGTAACCGCAGAGTTCGCCGTTCAATTTTTCGTTTTCGTTTTTCAGTTCGGAAAGCGTTTCCCGAAAGCGCGCGGTTTGTTCTTTAAATTCGTCGTCTTTTTCGCGCAACAGAGCGACTACTTCGCTTTGTTTATACTTTTTTTTATCGAGACCGAACGGGTTTTCTTTTCTGCTCACTCCTTTCCCTTACCCCTTATTTCTTCGAGCATATTCTTTTTCAGTTCGTAAAGATCGTCCGATAAATCCACCTTATAAACGTGCGGTTTATCGAGACGCTTATATTCGTCCCAAAAACTGTCAAGATCTTTCTTCGCGTACTCCTTGATTTCGGATAACGACGGCAAATCGTATACGAGTTTTCCGTCCTTTATTATATCGGACTGTAAGGGTTTAAGGCGGTAATCGTTGAAAGTTATGCTTTTCCAGCGTTCGGTCGGGTGCGTCAGCACGAGCGGTTCGGTCGTATCTACGGGGCGTTCGCTCCTTAAATATATAAAGTCCGCCTCCGCTTTGCCCGTTTTTCCGTCGTAAACGCGATACACGTTTTTAAATCCCGGATTAGTGATTTTCTCGGTGTTTTCCGACACTTTGATTTTGGGCGTTTCTTTTCCGTCGTCATCGTAAACCGCGGCGAGTTTATAAACGCCGCCGAGCGCGGGCATGTCTGCGCTCGTGATAAGTCTCGTGCCTACGCCCCAGGAATTGATTTTCGCACCCTGATTTTTAAGCGAACTTATAGAATATTCGTCAAGGTCGCCCGAGGCGCATATAACCGTATCGGGATAGCCCGCCTCGTCGAGCATTTCGCGCGCTTTTTTGGAAAGGTACGCAAGGTCGCCCGAATCCAGCCTTATACCCTTCGGTTTATAACCTTTCGCTTTCAGTTCGTCGAAAACCTTTATTGCGTTAGGCACGCCCTGATTTATCGTATCGTAAGTATCCACGAGCAAAAGCGCGTTTTCCGGATACACGTCGGCATAAGCCTTGAAAGCGGTGTATTCGTCGTTAAAATTCATTACCCAACTGTGCGCGTGAGTCCCCGCGACGGGAATATCGAACATCTTGCCCGCAAGCACGTTAGAAGTGGAATCGCAACCGCCTATAACGGCCGCTCTCGCACCGTATATGCCCGCGTCGGGCGCTTGCGCGCGGCGCAGACCGAATTCCATAACGAGATCGTTTTTCGCGGCGTATCTGATTTTGGCGGCTTTCGTAGCGATAAGCGTCTGAAAATTTATTATATTGAGTATGGCGGTTTCGATAAGTTGCGCCTGCATTACGGGCGCTTTCACCGTGAGTATAGGCTCGCCCGGGAATACGACCGTGCCTTCGGGTACGGCGTAAACGTCACCCGTGAACCTGAAATTTTCGAGATACTTCAAAAATTCCGCGGAAAAAATACCGAGACTTTTTAAGTACGCGATTTCTTCTTCGCCGAAGTTAAGATTGAGAATATAATCGACGACTTGTTCTAATCCGCACGCGACGGAATAGGTTATCATTCCGTTCTGACGGAAAAACACGTCGAAAACCGCAACTTCGTCTTTGCGGTGTTCTTTCAGGTAACCGTTCATCATCGTAAGTTGATAAAGATCGGTTAAAAGAGTTAAATTTCTGTCTGACATTACGCTACCGTTATTATTGTCCTTTTATTTTTCGTCTTTGAACGATTTTATTTCGGGAAGCGGTTCGGGCTGTTTTTCGCTTTCAGCCTGTTCTCTTTCCGCTTTTCTCTGTTCGTAATTCTTATAGTCGGGTGATTTGTTAAGCGCGATATCTTCCGTATGACTGCCCGACGACATAAAACTGAGTATCGCGAATATCGCCCATATTACCGCTACCGCTATAAGACTAATCCACCAGAAATCGGGGACGGAACAGCAGAACGCGTACACGAACGCAAGCCCTAACAGTATCGCGCTTAAAAAGAAATACCAGGGCGATTTTTCAGAAAATCCGAAAACGAGACACAAAACACCGAATCCCACGAAAATGCAGAACAGGAAAGTCAGTATCGGATGCACCCAGATATCGAGCGGTATAAACGCGTCGCAGAGAGCGACTACGAGAGATACGGCTAAAATCGCTATCGCCGTTATGCTTACGGCAAGACGTTTTTTAGTAAGTTTCATATTCTTCTCCTTATTTGGAATAAGTATAACACATAAAAAAACTTTTGTAAATAATTTTAGCGTCTTTTCCCTTGACATTTACGTTTTTGCGCTAAAAGAAAAAACGGCTTCCGCCGTTTCTTCCGCATATTCTCTTTATATTTTTTATATTTTACTCGCGTTATCTTTATGTTTTTAATCTTATATTTTAATCGCGCGGCGCGCCGCAAGCCGTTCTGCCTTTATATCGCAAAAATCTTCGCTTTATTTCCCATTATTCCGCGTCCACGCGCTTTACCGTGGCAATGACGGAATTCGCTATCTTTTCGTTAAGTTCTCCGTCCTTACTCTCCACCATAACCCTTATTTTGGGTTCCGTACCGGACGCTCTCAGCATAATCCTTCCTTTCCCCGCGAGACGCGCGTTGAACTCGGCGACTTCGTGCCCTAATTCTTCGTTGTTCATTATGCGGAATTTATCCGTTACTACTACGTTTTTGTTTACCTGCGGGTAAAGTTCGACGAAAGCGGCTTCGGACAGCGTTTTGTGCTCCGAAATAACCATATCCGCGACGGCTATTGCCGATAAAATTCCGTCGCCCGTCGTGGCGCGGTCTTTCAGAATTATATGCCCGCTCTGCTCTCCGCCGAGCGACAGGTCTTTTTCCACGAGTTTAGCGAGAACGTATTTATCGCCTATGTCCGTGCGGATAAGATTTATGCCTTCGCCTTTAAGTCCTTCTTCTATCGCCATATTCGTATGGCTCGTTCCCACAACCGTGTTGCCTTTGAGCGCGCCCTGCTTTTTAAGATACTTTGCGAGCGCGTATATTATCATATCGCCGTCTATAACGTGCCCTTTTTCGTCCACCGCGATAAGTCTGTCTGAATCGCCGTCGAACGCAAATCCCATATCCGCTTTGTATCTGAACACCCGCCTTACGAGATTTTCGGGGTATAGCGCGCCGCAGTTTTTATTTATTTTAAGCCCGTCGAGCGTGCTGTTCGCGGCGACGACGCTTGCACCCAGCCTGCGGAATACTTCGGGCGCGATACGATGAGCCGCGCCGTACGCGCAATCGAGCACCACGGTTTTACCCTTTAACGAATATCTGCTTGACGAAATTAAAAAATCTCTGTATTTTTTTACCAGCCCGAAGTCCTGCGTATAAGTGCCTATATCGGGGAAATCGTTTGTTTTTTCGTGTATGAAACAACGCTCTATTCTTTCTTCTTCTTTGTCTCCGAGTTTATATCCTTCGCTCCCGAACACCTTTATGCCGTTATATTCGCCGCTGTTGTGCGACGCGCTTATAACCACGCCGTAATCGGCTTTTATAAGCCGCGTAAGATACGCCACGCCCGCCGTGGGCACTACGCCCGCGTCAATTACTTTTGCTCCGCCGCTCATCGCGCCGCTTGCGACGCTTAACGTAAGATAGGTGTTTGAAACGCGCGTATCCGAACCTATAAGCACCGTCGGGTTGCGCTTTAATATCGATAACGCGTTACCTATTTTGTATCCTATGTCGTACGTCAGGTCTTCGTTTACCTTACCCCTTAATCCGTCCGTTCCGAAAAACAATCCCATATTATTCTCTCCTTATTGCTATCCTTTTAATCAACTTTATCATTCTTTAAGATATTCGTGCGCCCTGTTTTCTTTTACGGTCTGCCGCGCCCTGCCTATCACGAACGCGTCGGCGTCTACGCTTTCGGTAACCGTCGTTCCCGCGCAGACGTAACTCCCTTTTTCCACGGTAACGGGCGCAATCAGGTTGCAGTTGCTGCCTATAAAACAATCGTCTTTTACGACAGACCTGTTTTTATTCTTGCCGTTATAGTTTACGAAAATCGCGCCGCAACCGATATTGCAGTTTTTGCCAACGTCGGCGTCTCCCACGTACGCTAAATGGCTTACTTTCGTTCCGTCGCCTATTACCGCGTTTTTTATCTCGACGAAGTTGCCTATTTTCACCCCTTTTCCGAGTACCGCGCCCGGGCGAAGTCTCGCAAAAGGTCCTACGGAACAGCCGTCGCCTATTACCGCGTTTTCGCAATGCGAACTCGTTATCACCGCATTGTCGCCGATTACGCAGTCTTTTACGTAGCAACCCGGTCTTATCGTAACGTTGTTTCCGATTACCGTGTCCCCTTCTATCCTGTTGTTCTCGTAAACGGTAAGGTTTTCGCCCGCTTTTACGGTTTTTTCTATAAACGCGCTCCTTTTGTTTATAATTCTTAATTTTTTGCCGTGAACAAACTTCATATTTATTCTTCCTTCTTTTATTTCACGATTTTATATTTTAGGGTATTTATATGCCGTTGTCAAGCAAATAATTGTCAGGATTTTTCAAATATCGCAATAAAAAAGCCTTAAACCCCCGTTTTTTTATAAAACACGATTTTATTTTTTAGGGGTAAAATTTCGATAAAACAGGCTATATGTAAAATTTTTACTGCCCGAACGCAAATCGTGTACGCAAAAAAAGCGGACAAAAAAATTTTTTATCTTCCGTTTATAAGCGTTTCCGTGCGTTTTTCTTTCAGTTATAACGTTGACTATCGGCGCGCTTTATGGTAAAATTCAATATATGGAAAAAACAGACGTAGCGATTGTTGCGGCGATGCGCAAAGAAGTTCAGCCGCTCTTAGACAAAATCAACGCCGAAAGTTGCGGCTTTATTGCAGGTAAACCTTTTTTCCGCGCGACGGTAAGCGGCAAAACCGCGGTTATCGTCGTATCGGGCATAGGAAAAGTGAGCGCGGCTCTCGCAACACAGGCGGTTATCGATAAATTCGCGCCCGATACTATTATTAACTTCGGCACGGTAGGCGGTTTCGGCGACAATGTGTCGGCAAAAAAATATTACGCCGTGGAAAAGTGCTGTCAATACGACTTCGACCTTTCCGCTCTCGACGACGTTTCCGTCGGATACAATCAGGATTACGACGCGGTTTTCTTCCCTGCGGAAACGGATGCGGCAGACTTTCTCGAAAAGCGCGTTCTCGCGACTTCGGACAGATTCACCTGTAAACCGCAGGACATTACGACGGTAAACTCGCTCGGTTGCTCTCTCTGCGATATGGAAGGCGCGGCAATCGCGCAGGTTTGCCTGTCTAATAAAATCCCCCTTTATATGATTAAAGGCGTTACCGACGTTTTCGGAAGTAAAAGCAACGCGCAACAGTTTGCGGAAAACCTTAAAGCGGTATCGGACGGATTTCCCGATACGGTTTTGCGACTTATAAGTAATTTATGAATTTAACCGATAAACTGTTAATGAAAAGAGACGGAGATTATAAAAAGTTTTCCGAAAAACTCACGCCCGAAACGCGCTACCCCGTTATCGGCGTGCGCGTTCCCGAACTTCGCGCAATCGCGAAAGAAGCGGCGTTAAAATGCGAATACTCTTTTTTAGACGAAAAGCACGTTTATTTTGAAGAATTTTTTCTGCACGGTCTGATTATCGCTTACGCCCCTTTGCCGAAAGAGGAAAAACTCAGGCTTCTGCTCGAATATTTGCCCGTTATAGACAACTGGGCGATATGCGACTGCGTGGCTTCTTCTTTCAAAATTTTCAAGGCGGATAAGGACGAATCTTTTGAATTTCTCCTTCCCCTTTTATCCGACGAAAAACCGTATTCCGTACGATTTGCGATAGCGTGTTTGCTCTTTCATCTCGTTCCCGAATGCGACGAAAAAATAATTGCCGCGACGCGCGGAATATATTCTGACGAACGCTGTATCAACGCCGCGCTCGGCTGGCTGTATTGCGAAATGCTCGTAAAAGATTACGACGGCGTTATCCCAGTACTGCAATCGAAAACGCTTTCCGCCGCCGTACAGAACGCCGCCATAAAAAAGGCGCGCGAAAGTTTCCGTATTCCCAAAGAAAAAAAAGAATATCTGTTATCTCTTAAAAAGTAGAAGTTTATAACTCTTATCGTATAACCGACTTGTCCGCTATGATGATAATTTTATAAAAAAAGGTGAAATAATGAAAAAATTGTCGAAATTCGGCGAAAGGTTAAGAGAGTTATTGCAAGAGAAAAACATCACGCCGCCCGTACTTGCAAAAGCGATAAACGTTCAGCGGTCGATGATTAACGCTTACTGCCGCGGAACGAACGCGCCGTCTTACGACAATTTAGTCTCGCTCGTAAATTATTTCGATTGTTCCGCCGATTTTCTGCTCGGCTTAACCGATTTGCCGCCGCTTGAAAAACTTTTTCCCGTTCTCCCGTTCGGGGAGAGATTTCGAGAAGTTCTCGGTATTTGCGGCTCGTCGCAGTATCGCATTGAAAAAGAACTCAACCTTTCGGGGTCGGTAGTTTATTACTGGCTAAACGGCATACACAAGCCTAACGCCGCGCGGCTTATAGACGTTGCCGAAAATCTCGATTGTTCGGTCGATTTCCTTCTCGGCAGAAGAAGATAAGTTTCCGTGTTTACTTCGCACGTAGTAATTACGATTAAAACAATAAATCATTTTTACAATAATTATAAAAAGCGAATATTATAAAAAAAGAAAATCGCCGCCCCGAAAGACGAAAAGTCTTTCGGGGCGGCGTTGGTTATTGAAAATAAATTTCTGTGTTTTTAATCGGTTTTTACCCGTTATGCAACGGAAAAATTACTTTTTAAGCGCTTCCGCAACCGCAACCGCGCAAGCGACGGTCATACCTACCATCGGGTTGTTGCCCGCGCCGA
>CAMEHL010000013.1 GCA_945917475.1 uncultured Clostridia bacterium
TGCCGTCGGTAAAAAGAACTACGCTTTTCAGTTTTTTTTCGGGCAAATTCTTAACATTGTCCACGTTAAAAAGCGGTTCGCCCGTAAACCACCTGCCGCGCGCGTCCACGTAAACGGGAACGGGATTGAATCCCGCGCGGTCGAAAGAGTTAGAGACGAGCGTTCCCGTAATGACGGAAACTTCTCGCTCGGGCGACGCGCCGCCGAAAAACACGAGAATATTCTTCATAAAAAAACACCTCCGCAAGAATTTTTCCGCTTTGGTGTTTCGCATTTTTTTTCCGCAGTTCCCCGTCGGAGAGTTTTCCGACTTGTTTGCGCCTTTTAATCGTAACAATCGGGCAAATCGTTCAGAAACAGCGCGATTTCGCCCTTATTTACCCCGCCCGCCAGAGACACCCCGTCAGAGAGAGTATCGGCGACGATTATCTTTTCTTTATCCGCCCCGCCTGCGGCGAGTCCCGCCGTAAGCGCGTCCGCGTTCGTTTTGCCCACGATAACCGCGCGGTCGGCAATCTCCGCTATATCCTTTCCGAGTTGAAAGTTTGCCGCGTACTGCTCTGCGCCGAGTTCAACTAACCCCGGCGTGAACACCGTCTTTTTCCCGCTTAACACGGATAAGAACGTGAGCGCGGCTTTCGCGCCGTCTACGCTCGAATTGTAACTGTCGTCTATTATTATTCCGCCGCCCGCCGCCTGAATTTTATTGAGCCTATGCGGTGCGGGTTCGCAGCGCAGTGCGCCTTCCGCTATATCCGCCGCGGTCGCGCCCAGCCTGTAAACCGCCGCTGCCGCGAGACAGAAGTTGGACACGTTGTGTATGCCCAAAAGCCGCGTTTTGCAATTTATCGGTTTTTCGCCGTCGATAAGGAGAGTAAACTCCGCGCCGTTTTCGGATAAAACGATGTTTTCCGCGCGGACGAAACCGCCGTTTACGCCCGCAAGGCATTTATTCCCCACGAATTTGCCGTAAAGTTCTTTCGCCCCGTCGTTATCGGCGGAAAACACCGCGATTTTATCTCCGTAAAGGTTATCGAACAGTTCGAACTTGGTCTTTTTTATGTTTTCCGCAGAGCCGAACGTTTCGAGATGCTGACCGTTCACGCCCGTAAGCACGCCGACGGACGGTTTTACCATATCGCACAGTTCTTTTATATCGCCCGCGCGCCTTGCGCCCATTTCCGCGATAAAAAAGTCCGCGTCCGCGCCGTCTTTTACGGTAAGCGCGATTCCGAGCGGGGTGTTATAAGATTCCGGAGTCGCCAGAACCTTGTGCCTTACGCCGAGAACGGTTTTTAAAATTTCCTTGACGCCCGTCTTGCCGAAACTGCCCGTTATTCCTATTTTAACCGCGCGCGATTGTGCGAGAGTGCGCGCCGCGCGTTTTATAAACCGCGCGTTTCTGCGGTTTTCAAACGGTCCGGCGATAAATTCCGCCGCCGCTACGGCATACGGAATAAGCATAGGCGTGAAAGTGAGAACGCAGTATCTTAAAACGCAAACGATATCGTCTCCGACGAGATACGCAATATAATTCGCCGCGACCGAAAGGGCGAAACACGCCGCGAAAAGAACGATGAAATAAGTAACCGAAAGCCTTACGAGCCGCCCCGTCTTTTTAAGGGGAATTTTGGCGTTCACTCCCGATTCGGTCTTTATATATAAGACTGCGAAAAGAATAAAGCAGATAAAGCCTATAAAAGAGGAAGCCGTTTCGCCTATCGCGGGTATAAAACACGCGCCGACGAGACAAAAGGACAGAAAGGACATCAGCGAGAGCAGCATAAGCCTGTTTTTATAGTTATTTGCGGGGGCTAAGAACCATTTCGTAAGCGCGCGCGGCTTATAGCCCGTTTGCTGAGCGATAAGCAAAAACCTTGCGGAAGCGAAAAACAACGCCGCCGCCACGCCGAAAGACGCCGCGAGCAGCGTAAAAACCGACGGAGCGTAAAACAACTGTGAAAAACTCGTAAAATCACACGGCAACATAATCTATTCGAGCAAAAACTCTCGCACCTCCATATTGAACGCGTAAGGTTTATCTATAAACGCGAAGTGTCCTGCGTCTCTTATAACGACGAGACGCGAATTTTCTATGCCCCTTTTATATCTTTTCGCCATATAAAGGGGCGTTTCCCTGTCTTTATCGCCGAACACTATAAGCGTTCGGTTTTTAACGCGCGGCAGAACCCCGTCCAGCGTTTCGCCTACTATTTTGACAAAACTCGCACGCATAACGTCGTCGAGCGCGAGATAGTCCGCAGAATAAAACCTTTGCAGTTTTTCCTTTTTGACGAACCTTTTAAGGAGAGAAAATTCAACGCTTTTTATCCGCTTATAAAGGGACTTGCGCGGTTTTAGTCCCGCCGCGCCGGTAAGCACTAATTTATCGAATAAAAGCGGGTCGTTCGCGGCGGCTTTGACGGCGATTCTCGCGCCGAAAGAGTGCGCCACGACGTGCGGCGATTTTATGCGGTTTTTATCCATATATTCTCTCACTTCGTCAACGTAATCGGAAAGAGAATAAGGATAACTCATACCCGCGTTAGTCCCGAACCCTTTAAGGTCGGGCGCGAACGTCTCGAAATATCTGTCGAAGAACTTCCGCTGAAACGCGAAAGTCCTGCCGCTCGCGAGATAACCGTGCAGAAACAGAACCTGTTTTTTTTCTTCCGTATAACCCTTTGCAGAATTATCCGTGATTACAACTCCTTTAACATAACGGTCGCGCTCTCGCCGTCCGCATAATACTTCGCGCGTTCGGACAGGGGGATGAAGCCGAAAGACGAATAAAGCCTTATCGCCGCGCCGTTGCCGCGCCTTACTTCTAAAAAAATCTTTTTG
This sequence comes from uncultured Clostridia bacterium, assembly GCA_945917475.1. GTDB lineage: Bacteria > Bacillota > Clostridia > Christensenellales > Borkfalkiaceae > UBA1259. The sequence goes on from CAMEHL010000013.1 coordinate 2,845, forward strand.
CCGCCCGAAAGGCGCGCGTCACCGATAAAACGCGCCGTAAGCGCGCCGCCTATACCCTTTCTCCGTTCGGACGGTTCTACGAACAAATCCTCTAAATCGTAAACGCCGTCAAGTCCGACGGAATAAGTCAGAAACCCCGACGGAACGCCGTCTTTTTCGTAAATATACCCGAAAAATCTGCCGCCTTTTACCGCGGATAAAACCATATCTTCGTTCCAGCAGTCCGAAAAGCCCTTTTCGCGCGCCGAAACTATATAACCGACGTCCTTACCGTCGAAAGCGGATTTTCTTATCATCTTCCTTCTTCCGCCTGGCTTTTACGGATATATAGCGGAGTCAGCGCGTCGGGGGCAACCGTCTCGCCCGATTTCGCTTCCGCCGCCTGAGCGAGCCCGTCGCAAACGCACGCGAGCGTAACCCCTATCGACGGCAAATCTTCCGCGGCGGCGGCAATTCTGTCCTTTTTAAGACGGAGAATTTCCGCTTCTGGAAGATAAGACGGTGGAATATCGACTTTCATATTCTCGTCGTAACCGCAGGCGTAATACCCGCCGTGCCCCGCGTCGATAACCGCCAATATCTTGCCGTTTACGCCGCCTTTTACATTGTATGCGATTGAATCGAAAGAAGTTATAGAAAGCGCGGGTTTTTTATAGGCGAAACACAAAGCCTTTACCGTGGCGACGCCTATTCTTATGCCCGTAAACGAACCCGCGCCCACCGCGCAGGCTATAAAATCGGCGTCTTTTATATCGAACTCCGCTTCCGAAAGCAGGCGTTCGAGCGCGGGCATAAGAGCCGAAGAGTGCTTCACGCCGCAATCCTTTTCAAACAATTTATAAGTTTTTCCGTCTTTTGCGACAATCACGGTAAGGTGTTTGCCGGACGTGTCGACCGCGATATAATTCATAAGACAATCTTCCTTCCGTTCTCGCCCGTTTTCTCTATTTTAACCGTTTTTATATTTTCGGGCAGAACGTCCGAAACGTTCTCTGCCCATTCTATAAGACAGATATTTTCGCCGCCGAAATAGTCGGTAAGACCGAGCATAACCGCGTCGTCTCCGCACGATAAGCGGTAACAGTCGTAATGATAGATAAAATCGCCGTAAACGTTGAGATACGCGTAAGTGGGACTGGTTACGCCCGAAAGTCCGAAATAGTCCGCAACGCCCTTTACGAACGCGGTTTTGCCCGCGCCGAGTTCGCCCGATAACACGACCACGTCGCCGCGGTTCAAGGTTTCGGCGTATTTTTTCGCTATTTCGCGAGTCTGCGCTTCGCAAGTCGAAAGGATTTCCATAAATTCCCGTTATATCCGCTTAATAAGCCCCGATATTTTTTTATACAGCGCAACCGTAAGCACGCTTACCGCCGCGGTTTTTATGAGATTGAAAAACACGATGTACTGCCACGTTTTATCGAACCACTCTTTCGCCTGTTCGCCCATAAACAGCGGATAGTTTATAAACCTGTTGGAAAAAAGCGCGGCTATAACCTGCAACGCGCAACCGATAAGCAAGGTTACGATGACCGTGGGCAGACCTTTTTTAAATCTGTATACGACCGTCGGCACGACGATAAACGCCGCGGTAACGATAAAATTCGCTATTTCTCCCACTCCGCCCGTAGACGAACCGATTAAAAAGCGAATAAGTTCTTTGACGGCGGACGCGCACAGTCCCGAAACGGGTCCGAAAGTAAAACCCGCAAGCAGAATAAACACGCACGAAAAGTCGAGTTTCAAAAACGGCGCGGCGGGGAAAATCGGGAATTCCAGCAAGGAAATCACGAACGCCAGAGCGGCGAACGCCGCCGTCCCCGCGATTTTTTTGGTTAAGATTATTTTGTTTTCGCTCATAAGAAACGCCCCTTTATTCCAAGGGGCGCGCAAAATACGAGTGGAAAACGTTAAAAGAATTCTTTTTCCATCCGGACTATACCGTCGGTCTCGGAATTTCACCGAATCGTGCCGCAAGCGGCTCGCAGACTATACTGCCGGTGGGGATTTTCGCCCCGCCCCAAAGAATAGTTATATTTTACACCTAACGCGCCGCCGCTGTAAAGCGTTTTAACGCAATTTTAAACTTTTTATTCCGAATCTTTTTACGAGTTCTTTGCCTATCTCGTCCGCAAACGGGGTTACGATTTCTTCCGCGCCGAGTTTAATAAGTTGCATAACCGCTTCGGGCGTGGATACGTTACCCATTATTTTAATGGGTTTTTTGCCGCGGCACTTGTTTATCGCGTCCGTTTTTTCTTTGACCGTTTTCCCGTCGGCGTCGCCGAAAATAAAGGTTATAAACCCCGCTTTGCTCTTTTCGACAGTCTTGACCGCCGTTTTAATCTGTTCGGCGGAAAGTTCGGCGCAGGCGAAGGCGATTCCCGCGTCTTTTTTATAAAGCCTGCCTATTTTCCGCGTTTCGCGGCACAGTTCTTTATACCTGTCCTTTTCTAAAAGCATTGCGGGCATAATAACGGTTACGCCGTCCACGCCCGCCGCCAGACAGTTTTTAGCGTCGGTGAGTTTACTCTTAAAGGTACTTTCCCCGAACGGAAAATCTATCGCCGCGCCCGCATATAAAAAGGACAGTCCGCTCTTTTTCGCCTGTCTTACGCACGACGGAACGTACGCGGGCGACACGAGCAATTCTTTGACGTTCAACTGATTGCAGTTATAAAGAATTTTCGTCAGTTCCGCGTCCGGAACGTTGTACCTTACTATCGCTTTCGTAAGGCGGCTCATAAGGTTTTTCACCTGAAACATACAACATTCGTCTTTAACCTGACCGATAGGCTCGTTAAGCAGTTCGGCAAGTCTGTAAAACGCGCTGAAATCTTCCGCGTCGCTCTTGTTTTTGCCTTTTTTCTCTTTCTTCACGTTCTTTTCGCACGGGGCGGCGACGTCGGAATTATAAATAACGAGTTCCGTACCGACTTCTTCCGTGCCGACTTCATCCGTCTCGGAACAGTTCTCGGGCGTTTCCGTTTCGCACGGCAGGTTTTCCTGCCGCGGCGCAATTTCCCGCTCCTTTTTCTTTTTAAAAAATCCGAATAACATTTTTCTCTCCCGAACGCAAATGCGCTTTACGCTAAAATTTTACATTTATCAACAAATATATGTGAAAAATCGCCGTTTTTTTATGTTACGGTATAAAAGGGGTGAATATTATGAACGTATCCGTTCCTTCATACGTCGCGGGACCGCTGCTGCTTGCGGCTTTGTTCGCGCTGTGCGCTTTCACGGTAATCGGCGCGAAGACGCTTCTGGATTTTATCGGAAGTATTCTCCGCAAAAAAAACCGACCGTCCGAAAAAGCGGCGAAACCGAAACCCGCGCCCGCCGCGCCGCGCGTTAAGCCGAGAACGCTTAAAAGCATAGAAATCAACCCCGACGACGTGGACAGAATTTACGTCAGAAAGTCTTCCTGAAAATTCTCCCGAACGCCTTGACTTCTGCCTGCCGCGGTTTTGCGTGTTTCAGACGAGTCAAAACCGAACGCGCGCGAACGCCATAGGTTTTTCAGTATTTTTTTACGTTGCCGTCGTCTCCCCACAGGTTTTCGAGATGGTATAAAAGGCGCGTTTCGTCGTTGAAAACGTGTACTATCACGTCGCCGTAATCTATTACCGCCCAGCGACCTTCTTTAACCCCTTCTTCACGCTTGGGAGAAACGCCTTCTTTTTCGAGTTCTTCTTCTACCCGCTCTACGAGCGAACGGGTATGCGTGGTGCTTCTTCCGCTTGCAATCACGAAATAGTCGGCTACGCTGCTTTTTTCTCCGACGTTTATCGCGACTACGTTTTCGCCTTTTCGGTCTTTTAATATCCCGCAGATTTTTTCGGTTAAAACGTTGGCTTCCATTTTATCTCCTTTATCCGTCCGCGTTTAAGTCGCGGCGTTCTATTTTCTTTTTTCAGTTACGGTTTTCTTTTATATAATAGTCGTACGCGTTAAGCGTTTCGGCGTAAATATACCGTTTTTTATTTAAAAGGTGCAACACTTCTTCTTTAAGGCACTCTTTAAAACACACGTCGAAATCTCCGTCGAACAACCGCCTTAACCTATCCACCCCGTCGTAATCGCGCCCCTTTTCAATCATATCGGCTACGAATACGAGTTTGCCGAGCGCGGACATTGACGGTTTTCCCGAAGTGTGATACCTGATTGCGTCTATTATTTCCTTATCTGTGATTTTCAAAACGTTTTCCGCCACGAACGCGCCTAAAAAAGCGTGAACGACGGGTTGCGGCACGCCGTCGGGGAGAGTAAAACCCGCGTAATCGCGCGGATCGGAATACTTCGCGCAGTCGTGAAGAATAGCGGCGGTATACGCCTTGTTTTCGTCCACGCCGACGGCTTTGCATTTTTTCAGCGCGGTAACCGCCACTTCCGCCGTGTGAACGAGCCGCTTTTCGGGGAGCGAACGCTTTACGTAATCTTCGTATTCCCCGCCCGCGTACAGTCCGCGGTTTTTTATATATTGCGCGACTTTTTCGGGCGTTTTGTCCGCGATTTCAAGCCCGAGCGCGGAATACACCCTTATCGCCGTGGAAGAATCGTCCTTTCCGCAGTAACCGAGCGTAACGAAAGACTTGCCGAAAGTTTTTTCAAAATATTCCTTTTCGGCGGCGCGGTCTGCCGCAAAATTTTCTCTCCCGAACACGGCAAGGTCTGCGACTTTCAATATCCGTTCGGGCATTTTCCACGTTTTAAAGTCGGTAAGCATATCGTCGCCGACGATAAAAAACAGTTTTGCATGCGGATATTCGGCGGCAAACTTTTCGGCGGTAACGTAAGAATAACTCTTTCCGCCGTTTTTAATCTCGAAATCGGATATTTCAGCCTTTTCCACACCGTCAAAAGCGAGTTTAAGCATTTCGAGCCTGTCCTCCGCGGGCGCGGGCGCGACGCTCTTATGCGGCGGAAGAAAGGTAGGCACGATAAACAGTTTATCGAGCGACAATTCTTCTATCGCGGCTTTCGCCACGTTTATATGTTCGTTATGAACGGGATTGAAAGTCCCGCCGAATACAGCGATATTCATACTTTTATAATTTTATCATTTACTTTTATAATTGTCAATCTAAAACGTATAAACGCGGCGATATCGGGCAATAACACTGTTATGAAAAAAATCACCTTTGCAATGGTATCCGACTGGATTTTCGCGGCGGCGGTCTCTTTTCTCGTTGCGTTCGTAATAATAAACTACTTCGTTCCGCGCCCCTTTTCTTTCGTTTACGCGGGGCTTGCCGCCGCGGCGTTCACTCTGTTCGCGGTAAAGTTTTCCCTTTATAAACGCGGAAGATTCATCGTCGGAAAAAAAGACGAAAAACTTTTCGCCGAAGTATTTTCCGCGCTCAATCTTATGGAAGAAAAAGAACTCGCCGACTATTTTCACGCGGTTTTCGCCGCGCTCGGTGAAAATGCGGAAATAAGCGAAAACGCGGTGATTATGCCCGACAGAAAAATAAGGGCGTTTTTCGTTTACGCTTTTAAGCCGCTTACCAAAACGGACGCGGTGCGCGCGTTCAATAAACTGCAAAAAAACGAAACCGCGGCTGTCTTCTGCGATTCCGCCACGGAAGAAGTAAAAGAATTCGCCGCGCGGTTCGGCGGGCGAATTACGCTTAAAACGCAGGCGGAAACTTTCGCTATGATAAAAAAATCGGGAGTATTCCCAACCGCAAAAATTCCGCTCCTTTCCGAACGCGTAAAAAAAGCGAAACTATCGGTAATTCTCGATAAAAAGAAAGCGAAAACGTTTTTCGCTTTCGGCGTTTCCTTTCTCGCTCTGTCTTTTCTCGCGCCGATTAAAACGTATTATCTCTTATCCGGCGCGGTTATGCTCTTTTTTTCTCTCGTGCTGAGACTGTTCGGCAAAACGGACGCGCACGGAGAAAAGCCTTAAAATTCTATATGGTTTATCTTTTCGTTTTCGGAACGGCGGTAAAACACGAGTTTTCTGCCCGTCGCGCAGACGAATTCCGCGCCGAGTTTTTCCGCGATTTCAAACCCCGCTTCTTTCGGGTTAAGTCCCGAATTTTCAAGCACGGTAACCTTTATCAGTTCCCTTTTTTCTATCGCCTTGTTCAGTCCGTCTATAAATGCGTCGTTTACGCCGCCTTTGCCTAATTGGGTTACGGGCTCCGCGGTCTGCGCGATTGCCCTTAAATTCGCCCTTTGTTTGGAATTTAACATTTTTCTCTCCCGATTTTATTCAGTATTCTTTTGTCCGTTTGTCTTAAAACGCACCGCGCGGCTTAATCTACGAATTCGAATTCTTCGCCGCCGATTATGACCGTGGATTTATCCGTCGCGCCCATTTTTCTCAGTTTGTCTATTATTCCCCTGTCGCGCAGAACTTTCTGCAAGTACGCGAGCGAGTTCATATCGTCCATTACCACGTTCCGTTTAAGAACGTCCACAAGCGAGCCGACTATCACGAACGTTTCGCCCTCTTTCAATATCTCGTAATCGAGTTTGTCCGGTTTTTTGTAATTGAACTCCTCGAATTCGAGCGGTTTTACGGGCGGCAGTCCCGACAATACCTTGTATATTTCTCTTTTCAGCGTTTCAAGCCCCGCGCCCGTCAGCGCGGATACCGCCAGCACTTTTTTGCGCCCGATTTTTTTCTTGAACGCCGCGAGTTTTTCGTCCGCGCCGTAAAAATCCGTTTTGTTGGCGACGATTATCTGTTTAAGTTTGTCAAGTCCGCCGCCGTATTTTTTCAGTTCCGCGTTTATTTTAAGGTAATCGTCGTAAGCGTCTCTCCCTTCTTCTTCGGCAACGTCTACGACGTGAACGAGCATTCTCGTGCGCTCTATGTGCCTTAAAAACTCCACGCCCAGCCCCGCGCCTTCGCTCGCGCCTTCGATAAGCCCCGGAATATCCGCGACGGTAAACTGCCCGTCGTAACAGTTGCACACGCCGAGATTAGGCGAAAGAGTGGTAAAGTGATAGTTGGCTATTTTCGGGCGCGCGTCGGTGATTTTAGACAAAATCGTGGACTTTCCCACGTTGGGAAAGCCTACAAGCCCCACGTCCGCAATGGTTTTGAGTTCTAAAATGACTCGCTTGGTTTCCGTCTTTTCGCCCGTCTGCGAAAAATGCGGGGCGTGTCTTCTCGCGTTGGTAAAGCGCGCGTTGCCCTTGCCGCCGTCGCCGCCGACAAGAACTACTTTTCTCTGTCCGTCTTCGAACATATCCGCGATAACGTTTTTAGTCTCTTTATCGCGTATAACCGTGCCGAGCGGCACTCTTAAAACGAGTTCGCCGCCGCTCTTGCCGAAACAGTTTTTAGGTTGACCCGCCGCGCCGTTTTCCGCGACGAATTTAGTTTTATAGTAATAATCGGAAAGCGACGAAAGACGCTTGTCCGCCACGAACACAACGTCGCCGCCCTTGCCGCCGTCGCCGCCGTCCGGACCGCCGCTTACCTTGCCTTTATAGTGTATAAACGACGTTATGCCGTTGCCGCCGTCGCCCGCCTTTATCGTTATTATCGCCCTGTCTACGAACATAATATATCTTTCCTTAAATTCTTTAACGCTTTTTTTCGCGGCTGCCTGCCGTTTAAGATTTTTTGTTTTTTATTTTCTTTTCGCAAAGCCCGTTAATCGGACAGTTCGCGCAGTCGGGGCGAGCCGCCTTGCAGAAACTTCTGCCGAGATAAATAAGGTAATGGTGCGCGCGGCTCCATACCTTTTCTGGCAGGATTCGCATAAGTCCCTTTTCCGTTTTTAAAACGTCGTCCTCGTCTACGAGTCCTATCCTGTTTGAAACCCTGAAAACGTGCGTATCCACGGCGATGGCGTTGCCGCCGAACGCTACCGAATACACCACGTTAGCGGTTTTTCTGCCCACGCCTGCGAGCGACCTTAAACTTTCAAGGTCGTCGGGGACGCGCCCGCCGAACTTATCTAAAATATCGCGAGTGGCGGATATTATATGCGCGGCTTTGGTTTTATACAGACCGCAGGAAAAAACGTATTTTTCGAGCGTTTGCGCGTCTATCTCCGCCATTTTTTCGGGCGTGCCGTAATCCTTGAACAAAACTTCCGTAACTTTGTTCACGCGCTCGTCCGTGCATTGCGCGGAAAGAATCACCGCGACGAGCAGTTGATAGGGCGAGCCGTATCTGAGCGCGGGCTTGTCCGAAAACACGCCCGACAAAGTTTCCACTATTTTTTCCGCCGTTGCCCTGTCCATAATTATCTCCAAAACCCTGCGGGATAAACGCCCCGACGGGTAAAATCGCTTTGCTTACAGCATATTTTACCATATCGGGGCGCGGTTTTACAAGCGTTTTCGTTCAAATACTTCTCACCGTTCTTTTCCCGCCGTAAATTTTCACGAGAAAAAACCCCGCGAAACTCTGCAAAGCCGCCGAACGCACCGCGACTTTTACCGCGGGGAAGAACGACGGACTTATTTTTACCGACAGTCCGCAGCCTACCCCCGCTTCTTTGGGCGTGTTAATTATTTCGTTAGGTATTCCGTTGCGGCTCAAATACCCGGAAAATTTTACTGTGTGCGCCCTTGACCTGAAAGTTACCGCAATGAACCCCATAAAAGTTTTCTCCTTGGCATAAAAAGGGTTTTTGCCCTATACAATATAGTATTGCTTTAATAAAATTTATGTGAAAACGGGGGCGACTATGATATACTTCGACAACGCGGCTACGGGCGGTTTTAAGCCGCGCGCTGTTTACGACGCGCTTTTTTCCACCGCGCGCTTTCTCTCCGCAAATCCCGGCAGAAGCGGACACCGACTTGCGGTTACGGGCGCGAAAGCCGTTTACGCGTGCAGAGAAACGGTCGCGGAAATGTTTAATTGTCTGCCCGAACGGGTAATTTTCACCAAAAACTGCACCGAAGCGCTCAATACCGCAATTTTAGGCACGCTAAAAAAGGGCGACGCAGTGGTTACCACGGTGTTTGAACACAATTCCGTGCTGCGCCCGCTGAAACGTCTTGAAAAAGACGGCGTTATAACTCTTAAAATCGTCGCTCCCGAAAAGGGCGAAACTCTCGTCGCCGCCGTAGAAAAAAACGTTACGCCCGACGCTAAACTCGTCGTCGCGACGACCGTATCTAACGTTACGGGCAAGAAAACGCCCGTCGGGGAAATAGGCAGAATATGCAGAGAACGCGGCGTGCTTTTTCTCGCGGACGGCGCGCAGGGCGGCGGGCATATTCCGCTCAACATGAAAAAAGACGGGATATCGATGCTCGCGCTCGCGGGGCATAAAGGACTTTGCGGCGTAATGGGAAGCGGCGTTTTATGTATAGACGAAAACGTAGAAGTGTCGCCGCTGATTACGGGCGGCACGGGAACGGAATCGTACAGTCTTTTTCAGCCCGAAAATTATCCCGAACGTTTAGAATCGGGCACGCTGAATCTCCCCGCGATAGCCGCGCTCGACGAAGGCGTGAGATTCGTCGGAAAAAATCTGCGGCATTTCGGAGAAACGCTCCTTTCCGCCACGGACGCGCTCATTGCGGGGCTTAAAAACGTGAAAGGGGTAACCTGCTTTTCAGAGCCGAACGAATCGGGCATAGCGGCGTTTAAAATCGCGGGGAAAGACAGCGCGGAAGTCGCCGATATTTTAAGCAATGATTACGACGTGGCAGTGCGCGGCGGCTTGCATTGCGCGCCCCTTACGCACGGGTATTTGAACACCGCGGACGGCGGACTCGTAAGGGCGAGCCTTGCCGTACAGAACACCGCGCGAGAAATCGACTATTTTCTGCGCGCGGTGGATAGAATAAGTAAATCTTAAATTTTTTTAAGGTCGGCGACGACCTTTTTTAATAGCGCCCTTTTTTTCTCGTCGAGCAGCGGCGAGAGCGTCGCGGCGAACTTATCCAAATCCGCGTTGGAGAGCGTGCCGTTCTTTTTGCCGCGTTCCGCTTCCGCGTAAACCGCGCGGAGCAGGTCGTTGCCGTTTTTTCCGTCGAATTTTTTCGCTAAATCCGATACCGTTCTGAATAAATCGCCGTTCGTTCCCCGTTCGTTAAAGTTTTCGGGGTTGTTTGCGTATTCGTTGAAATCCTGCATTTTTACACCTCCCTTTCGTTCATTTATATTTTATGATTTTCATATAATATTATGTACTCAAAAAAGGCGCGAAAGTTTCTTTCCGTCCGCGCCGTATACGGGTGAAAATATGGAAATAATAAAAATTCTTACGGAATTTATGCTTAAAATGACGGGGCGAGAAGAACTCGGACCGCTGCTTGCGCAGTTGGAAAAGAACGGCTTCGACCTTAAAAAAACCGTGTCGGCCTTAACGCCCGACACGGTTATTCCCGTGATAAAAAGTTTTCTGCAAAAAGCGTCCGTCGGCAAAAACAACGATTCTTTCGCGGCGTTCGGCTCAGAGTCTTTCGGCACCGAACCCGTCTCTGAAATCGCGGACAGCCGCATTTTACGCCGCCTTAACGACTATCTGGGTTAAGCCGCGGACTCATATCGTCAATCCGTAAGCGTTGCCGCCGCCCGCAAAAGCGCGTCGCCGTCCGCAACGCGGTTTAATTCCGAAGAAACGGTAATGCCCGTGCCGTGTATGCACGTTCTGCCGTCCGGCTGATAGATATAAGCCGTCGTCAGTTTGAACGCTCCGCCCGTGGCGAGCGAATAAGTCGTCTGCATTATTCCCTTGCCGTACGTGCTGTAATCGCCGCGCGCCGGGTTATAAGTGAGAACGAGATTTTCTTCCGAAAAGGCTGCTCCGCCCGTTCCGCCGCCGTAATATAACAGCGCGCCGATAAGACACTCTGACGCGGACGCGGTGTTGCAGTTCGCTATGACCGCTATTTTTTTAACGTTGTCGTAATAGCGGTTGCCCGAAGTATAATAGCGGTCTTTGCCGCCGTCTTTACTTATAGCCACGGCTATTTCCGTCTTGCTTTTTCCGTCGTTATATATAAGATAAGACGCCACGTCCGAAAGCACGGTCATAAGCCCGCCGCCGTTGTTTCTCAAATCGAGTACGAGTTTGGTTTTCCCCTTATCGCGCATATAGTCGAGCGCGGTTTTAAATTCGCGCGCGGCGTCCCCTTCGAACGCGCCGAATTCGATAAGCGCGGTATCGTCGGCGAGTTCGGGTTTGCCTTCTCCTTCCGCCACTCTCGCCTGAGTCGCGCCAGCGTTTTCCGAGTAAAAGTACATACGGTCGTCGCAATCGTAATAATTGACGTAAGACACCGTGTAATTCTCTTTCGCGAACGTAAATTCGCGTTCGGAAAGTTCTCCGCCGCGCACGACGTAAAAGGTTATATCCGTATACGCCGGCACTTCCGATAAAAAGGAGACGAGCGCGGCATTGTCGGAAAATTCTCGCCTTTCGCCACCCGCCGCGATTTTCGCCGCGACGATTTTATCCCCCGCCTTAACCCCCGCTTTGAACGCGGGCGAATTGTTCTGAACGCCGAATAAGACGTCTCCCGTAATATTCCCGTTCTCGTCCGAAAGAAAGGTAAAGCCTGCGCCGGCGTAAACGCCTTTGTCTTCGTTAAGCACGCGGGCGTATTCTTCTTTGCTGTAATAAACGGCGTATTTGTCGTCGGCAAGCAGAGCCGAAACGATGGCGCGGGCGACTTCGTCTTTATCCGCGTCGCCTTCTACCGTTACCGAATATTTATCGATAAGCCTTATAATCTCTTTGGCTTTGCGCGTAGCCGTGTTGCCGCAACTCCCCGCGAAAAAGCCCGTAAAGAACAAAATAAACGCGCAGAAAAGCGCGACGAAACATATTAAAACTTTATCGTTTCGGGATTTGCGGGCGCGTTCGCTTTCACAAACGCGTTCCGACCCGTTTCCGTCCGCCGCGCCCCCGTTGTTTTCCGCCGCGGAGCGGCTATTCTCCGCGCCGCAAGCGCAATCTTTTATTTTTTCCGTTGCCGCACCCGTTTCCGCGTCTTTTACCGTTTCCTTTTGAGCAGCGGCGTCCGTTTTATTTTTTTTCATATTCTTCTCCGAGAAAAACAGGAAATATTACCTGACGAGTTTAGACAGAATCGTGATAAGCCTGAAAATAACCGCGTCGGAAAACTTGCGGATATTAAGCCCCGTCGCCTTTTCAATCTTATCGAGCCTGTACGTAAGCGTGTTTCTGTGCAGATACAACCTGCGCGAAGTTTCGCTCACGTTAAGGCTGTTTTCGAGAAATTCTTCCGCGGTGTCCGTCATTTCGGGGTCGGAAAAAATTTCGCGCGCCGCCGAATCCATCAGGAGTTCCAGATATTCGTTGAGTTTGTATTTGGGCAGGTCTTCGAGCATTTTTATCAGCACGAAGTCCTTAAAAGAATGTACCGAGCCGCCCGTTTTGACGGAGTTGCTCATTCTCTGCGCCGAAGACGCCTGCGAAAAAGACGAAGAAAGATCGGCGACCGTTTTAACCGTTCCGCCTATCGAGAACGCCGTTTCTATGCCCGTTTCTTCGTATACGGTGCGGTATAAAAACTCCGCGTATTCTGTAAAAGAACGGTATTCGCCCGCGGTTTCGTCCGAAAACTTGACAAGCACGCAATGCGTTTCGTCTAACGGGAAAGCGCAGTCGCCTCCGTCCGTGCCGCCGTAAGCGGTTAAAACGTTTATAACTTCGTCCGATTTTTTTTCGGGAACGGCGACAATCATTACGCAGGCGGGCTTATCGGTTACGGAGAATTTGCGCATATACTTTTCTATCTGAAAATAACTCGCTTCGCCTAAAATAACCGATTTATAAAATTCTTCGCGCGAAAGGTTAGCGCCTTTCGTGAACGCTTTTTCGGCGAGTTCGGCAATCAGAAACGCGTAGTTTCTCTCCGTTTTGCCCGCACCTTTTATTCTTCCCGTATAACGCTTGTTTTTATACTTGAACCGAAAAAAAGTTTTTCCGCGCCCCACGTCGGAGAACACGCCCGAAAAATCGGTCGGCACCGTTTCCCCGCGCCCGTCGTCGCCGTAAACGAACGCCCCGTTTTCGTCGAACACGCACAGTTCCACGCCCGTGTTTTCTATTATTTCGCCTGCGAATAATCTTATATCCGTATCCATAAATTCCACCTATAAACCTAACGGCAACGTAACGTAACCGAGCACGAGCGCGGCGACGAAAACGAGCGCGAGTATGACGAGACTTTTCCCGACGTTTTTCTTGTTCCTTAAAAGTATTATAATCCCCAGCCCCGCATTTGCGGAAAGCCCCGCGAGCAACGCCGAAAAACTTATCGCGCCGCGCACGAACGACTGCGCTATGAATATCGACGACGCGCAGTTGGGTATCAGCCCTATTATCGCCGCGAAAAGCGGCTGATAGACGGCGTTTTTATCTAAAAAAGCGTAAAACGCGTTTTCGCCTATGAAATGGATAGCCGTGCCGAACACGAAGTTTAAAACGATTATGAACGCGCCCGTTTTAACGGTATGAAAAAGCGGGTGCAATAATAACCTGTCCCACGGGTTGTCGTGGCGTTCGCCGCACTCTATACAGTCGTGCTTACCGGGGCAGACGTGCGCTTCGTCTCTCGTCGCGAAAATGAGATTTACGATTTCTCCGACAATAATGGCGTAAAGAACCTTTACCGCGACGAACAGCAGAATTTCCGTCGCGCTTATTCCCGACGAGATTAAAACGATAAGCCCTTCGTCCGAAACGGCGAGAAACGCCGCCACGAGCGTTCCCGTTTTGATAAGCCCTTTATCGTAAAGTTTGACGGCGGCTACGGCAAAGCCGCATTCGGGAACAGTCCCCAAAAGCCCCGCCATAACGGGTGCGCCCGCGCCCGACAGAGCGCGTTCGATTTTGTCTTTCCCGCGCGCGCTCTCTATCGCTTCCATCAGCACGTAAATGAGAAACAGAAAGGGCAGAACCTTCAATCCATCAACGCACGCGTCCGAAATTACTTCCCACATATTTTTATTTTACCATAAAAAAGCAAAAAGCCAAGCGATTTTTCGCTCGGCTTTTAAATTTTTACGATTTATAACGCTATTTACGCATTATTCGCCTTTTTTGTCATCGTTTTCGACAGTTTCCACCGTTTCGACGCTTCCTGCGACGCCGCCGTTCTTTTTAGCGGCTTTCTTCGCTTCTTTAAGTCTCTTCTTTTCCATTTCCGCGTCGAGTTTGGCTTGTTCTTCGGCAGCCTTTTTAGCCGCTTCTTCCGCTTTGATTCTTTCTTCTTCTTCGCGTTTAGCCTGCAACGCTTCTATTTCGGCTTTGTTGTCTTCGCTCTTGGCGAGAATGGTGATTTCCGTTTCTTTGTCGAAGATGTGGCAATGCTCCATATCGAGCGCGAGTTTAACCTTTCCGCCCGCCTTGGTTACCGAACGGCTGTCGACTTTCGCGACAAGGTTGCTTATGTCTTCCGCTATGCTCTTTTCTTCTTCGCTGTCTTCGGACTTGGTCTTGCAGTAAATAAGGGTTTCGGAGCCGAGCGCTTCTACGACGTCGACTTTGACTTCTATTACCTGCGCGCCTTCCGCCTTAATCGCGAGTTCGTGGTCGTGCACGTCTTCGGGACGGATACCGAACACGATTTCTCTGTCCTTGTTAAGGTATTTTTCGAGATTGCAAATAAGTTTCGCTTTCGCCGCGGGGAGCAATACTTTGTCCTGACCGAATTCGATATAAACCTTGGTCTTGGTGCCGGTGAGTTTACCCGTAAAGAAGTTCATCTGCGGCGTGCCGATAAATCCCGCGACGAACTGGTTGATAGGATAGTCGTAAAGATTTATAGGCGTATCTACCTGCTGCATAAACCCGTCTTTCATAACTACGATACGCGTACCCATGGTCATCGCTTCTACCTGGTCGTGCGTAACGTAAATAAACGTGGTGGCAAGTCTGTTGTGAAGTTTGGTTATTTCGGTTCTCATCTGCGAACGGAGTTTCGCGTCCAAGTTGGAGAGCGGTTCGTCCAGCAGGAACACCTTAGGTTCACGGACGATTGCACGGCCTAACGCGACGCGCTGTCTCTGACCGCCGGAAAGCGCTTTCGGCTTTCTCGAAAGATACTGTTCGATACCGAGTATTCTCGCGGCTTCTTTAACTCTCTGATCAATCTGCGCTTTGGGCATTTTGCGGAGTTTAAGACCGAACGCCATATTCTCGTAAACGGTCATGTGCGGATAAAGAGCGTAGTTCTGGAAAACCATCGCTATATCCCTGTCTTTGGGCGCGACGTTGTTCACGAGAACGCCGTCTATATAAAGTTCGCCCGAAGAAATTTCTTCCAGACCGGCAATCATACGAAGAGTGGTGGATTTACCGCAACCGGACGGACCGACGAATACGATAAATTCTTTGTCTTCGATGTCAAGGTTGAAGTCCGTAACGGCGGTTACGCCCGACGGATAAACCTTATAAATGTTTTTAAGATTGAGACTTGACATAATTTTCCTCCGTGTCCATATTACAATGAACGATTATTACAATATATATTATAACTTTTTCGCAACATTTTTACAATAGGCTTTTTCAATAAATATTGCCCCTTTCTTTGTACAAGTTGCACAAAAATCAGTCGAGTTCGTCCAACGTCAGTTCAAAAGCGGGCGCAAACTCCTTTAAAAAGTAGTCCACTTCGGGGCGGCGCGCGCCTTTAAGTTCTTTTTCTATAGTCGCTTTCGCTTTCTTGAATTCGGAATTGCCCGCCTTGATTTCTTCTACGCATTTAAGATACGCGGCGAGCCTGTCCGCGAACTTTACGAGCCTGCGTTCTTCGGCGCTTTCGTTCTGAATAACGTATTCCCTGTAATCTTCCCTTAAATCTTCGGGGAGCATATCGAGAATTTTAACGCACGCGTTCTTTTCAAGGTCTTTATACGCGTCGCGGATTTCGGGGTTGAAGTATTTTATGGGCGTGGGCAAATCGCCCGTTATCACTTCGCCCGTCTCGTGATATTGCGCTAAAAGCACCGTCTTTTCCACGTTCACGTTGCCGCCGAAGTATTTGTTGGATAAAAGAGCGAGCGCGTGCGCTATCACCGCCACCTGCTGACTGTGTTCCATTATGTTTTCTTCTCTGACGGAACGCATAAGCGACCACCGCTTTATATGTTTCATTCTGCTTAAAAAAGCGAAAAATTTATACATTATATATATTCTCCCGATATTCTTCTTAAAGCGCGCGTTATGCTCGTTTCTTGTTTACTGTTTCCCGTCGCGCCCGTATTCGCAATGCAAACGCGCCGTCCGCTTTTTATGCGGTTGCGGGGTTATGCGCTTTCCTGTCGATACGGTTTTTGCCGACGGAAAAGGCGGCGTAAACCGCGGCGTGCGCTGCCGTTTTTTATTTTATCACAAAAAAACGCTTGACGCAAGGGCTTAAAAGGAATATAATAAAACCATCAAAATTAAATATTCGCTATGGGTGCCGAAAGGCTGAGATTAAACCATTGAATCCGCAAGGTAATTCTTGAAGGAAAATGCAAAAATACAGTCTGCGCGCCTTTTCGGGCGCGTTTTTGCTTTTATGGCGAATAAAAGGAGTGTTTTATGTTCAATTTATTATCTGCCGCAGGCGACGTTTTGGATGTCGCCGAACCGATAGTAGTATGGGTTACCGTCGCTATCGTTGCCGCCATCGCCGTTGCGGGCGTGATTTTGTTGTTCGCGAAAAAGGGCGCGGCGGCAAAATTCTTTAAGTACGCGTCTTTATCTTTTCTCGTATACGCGCTCGTAGCGGGAATCTTTATGCTTGCGCTTAATATCGCGAAGTATTACGGCGCGGACGGCAAGTACACGGGTACGGAAATAGTTTCTTACGTATTTATTCCCATTCTCGTAACGCTTTGCCTTATTCTCGTCGGAGCGGTCGTTTCGTTCGTACTTTTGAAAAAAAATCCGAAAACCGCTAAAATTTTCGGCGTGGTCGCAGCGGTTGTCTGCGCGGTTTCGCTCGTGGTAACGCTCGTTCTTATCGCCGTTTACTTCGGCAACAACATTGCGGGCGACGGTTATTACACGGAAGGTTACGGCGAACTCAACAGCGTCGCTCTTTACGTTTCGGCGGCAATACTCGTTGTCGGCGCAATAGTTGCGGCGTTCGTTATCGACAAAGACAAGAGCGCGTTCGACACGAGAACAATCGCATTTGCGGGCGTTGCGGTCGCGCTGTCTTTCGCTCTTTCTTACGTAAAACTCTGGGAAATGCCCCAGGGCGGTTCGGTTACTCTCGCGTCTATGCTCCCCGTAATGCTTTTCGCTTACGTTTACGGAATCAAAAAAGGGCTTATAGTCGGACTAATCTACGGTATACTTCAAGCCGTTCAGGACCCCTATATCGTTCACCCCGCGCAGTTCCTGCTCGACTACCCCGTCGCTTTCGCTATGGTCGGCTTTGCTGGCGCATTCAAAGGCGTTAAGATTTTTGAAAAAAGTCCGCAGTTAAAATTCGCGCTTTCGGCGGCGGTCGCGGCGGTTCTCCGTTTCGTGTCGCACGTTTTGTCGGGCGTGTTCGCGTTCGGCGCGTATGCTCTCGATTTGGGCAAAAACAATTTCTTCCTTTACAGTCTTGCCTATAACTCGTTCGTCTTTATCGACCTTTTAATCGTAATAGTAGCGGGCGTTATTTTGTTCTCGTCCAAAGGATTCGT
>CAMEHL010000014.1 GCA_945917475.1 uncultured Clostridia bacterium
GACTATTCTAACCGAACAGCATTTCAACACCGCTGTGGAAAGGTTTAAGGGGTTCGGCGTAAAAATCGCGGTGCTTAACCGGTTTAAGACGGACAAACAACAAAGGGAAATAATAAAGGGGCTTAAAGAGGGCAGCGTGGATTTCGTAATAGGCACGCACCGACTTTTAAGCGCGGACGTGAAATTCAAGGATTTAGGACTTCTCGTTCTCGATGAAGAACAACGGTTCGGCGTGGAACACAAAGAGAAAATCAAACTCTTAAAAAAGAACGTGGACGCGCTCACTCTTACCGCCACGCCCATACCGAGAACGCTGCATATGTCGCTGTCGGGCATACGTTCCATAAGCGTGATAAACACGCCGCCCAAAAAGCGTTTGCCCGTGCAGACTTACGTTACCGAAGAAAGCGACGGGCTTATAAGAGACGCCGTAACGCGCGAAGCCAACCGCGGCGGACAGTCGTTTATTCTGTATAACAGAATAGAAAGCATATTCACGTTCGCGGGGCGTATGCAGGCTCTTATGCCCGAACTCAAATTCACCGTCGTGCACGGCAGAATGGACGAGCGTGTGATGGAAAGAAACGTAATGGACTTTTACGAAGGCAAAAGCAACGTTCTTATTTCCACGACGATAATAGAAAACGGAGTAGACTTGCCCAAGGCGAACACGCTCGTGGTAATAGACGCCGATAATTTAGGGCTATCCACTCTTTATCAACTTAAAGGCAGAGTCGGGCGG
This sequence comes from uncultured Clostridia bacterium, assembly GCA_945917475.1. Lineage (GTDB taxonomy): Bacteria > Bacillota > Clostridia > Christensenellales > Borkfalkiaceae > UBA1259. The sequence continues at coordinate 743 of CAMEHL010000014.1, forward strand.
AGCGACAGGCTCGCTTACGCGTATTTTACGTTTAAGCGTGAAAAGATATTGAGCGGCGCGGCGTTCGACAGGCTTAACGCGATTATAGAATTCGCCGAAATGGGCAGCGGAATAAAAATCGCGATGCGCGACCTTGAAATCCGCGGCGCGGGCAATATTTTAGGCGCGGAACAGCACGGTCATCTCGATAAAATAGGTTACGAGTTATACTCTAAACTGCTGAGAGAAGAACTTACGGGCACGGAGGAGCGCGTTCCCGAACTCGATATAAGGGTTACGGCGTTTATCCCCGAAACTTATATCGAAAGCGAAACTTCGCGTATGGACGCATACAAAGAAATAGCCGAAATAAACGGCGAAAAGGCGGCGCAAAAATTCGTCGAAGAAACGGAGAGCGTTTACGGAACGCTGCCGCCCGAAACTAAAAACCTTATTCTCATCTCCGCCGTTAAATTTCTCGCAATGAAAATCGGCGCGGATAAAATCACCGTAAAAAAAGGCGAGACGAGCCTGACTTTCGACGGGTTTTCGGCGTTTAAAAACGAGAAACTCGTGCGCGCGGTGGAAAAATACGCGGGAACGGCAAAAATAAGTATGTCGGCAGTCCCCGCGATAGAGTTTGAAAGTTCGGGCAGGAGCAACGAAGATATGCTGAAAATTCTGCGCGAGTTTCTGCTTTGCGCGGTCAACGGTTAGCGCAAAATCTTTTCCGTCGGTAGCAACCGCGCCGCAACGGGCTGCAATGGGGCGTATAACCCTGACGAGCGTCCGCGCAACCCGATTTTCAGAAAAAAACCGCGCGAAACGGATTTTTAAAATAAAAAAACGGAGATAAAAACGCGAAAACGATTGCAATTTCCGACTTTATAGTATATACTAAATAAGTATAACAAGAAATATAAACATCGACTTGGAGAAAAAAATGAAAAAGAGATTTCTTTCCGTAATTTCCGCAGTTGTCGCGCTTGTAATCTGCGTATGCGCTTCCGGGTGCAACCTGGTTACCAAAAACAGCGAGCGTGAAATGAACACGGTGGTAGCCACCGTTAACGTCAACACGAAAGAAGACATTTATAAGAAAGATATGATAATGGCGTACTTAAACTACGGCTATTATTACGTTCAGTATCAGGGCTACACTCAGCAACAGACTTTCGAACTGATTCTTGAAAATCTTATAAACAACAGAATTCTCGTGCAGAACGCCGTTAAAGAAGCGGGTAAGAATTCCGTAGAAGAATGTTTAAGCGACGAGCAGAAAACGGAAGCGAAATACGATACTTATAAGGCAATCAACGATATGCTCGACGAATACGCGCATTATTCCGACGGGCACGATCACGAAACCGACCACGAAAAAGGCGATACGCTGACTTTGACGGCGAGAACCGTTCCCACTAATGCCGCCAATAAAGAAAAAGATGTCGATAAACAGGCGTATATCGACGCGGGATTCGATCTGGACAGCACTTCCGCAAGGAGAGAAGCGGCGAGCAAATTCGTAAAACTCCTTAAAAACAACGGTCTTTTAGGCGAAAAATACGATTCGGACAAGCAGAACATCACCGAAACGACTTATTACGAAAACTTATACAAGAGCAATTGCGAATCCGTTCTTTTAGAAGCGTATAACGAAAAAATTGAAAAAGATGCGAGAAATATTACTATGGCGGAACTTACCGACGCATTTAATGAGAAAATCAACGACCAGAAAGAGTGGTCTTATTCCGAATTCGTCGAAGCGCTCGGCAACGCAAAAGCGAGCGACCCCATAGTTTACGGCGCGTTCGGTTCTTACGGTTACGTTTATAACCTTTTACTCGGGGTGAACGATTTGCAGACCGCCGCAATCAAAGAAATAAAGAAAGACGAAGCGTCTATGTCGGACGATGATTATTACGTCAATCGCAACGCTATCCTTGCAGGCACTACCGTGAAAGACCAGCGTGCGAGTTGGATTCTCTCGGGTTACGACTTCGATTACGAATCCAAGAAATTCACGGGCGACTACACTTTCACTTCCGCCGCAAACAGCCTTGCTTTCCAGGGCGACGTGGTTAAACTCAAAGACGCCACCGACGACGAGAGCGCGCAGTATTCGGTTACTTCCGTTCACACTTTCGGACTTGAAGAATTTATTGAATTTATGGACGAATACGTTTACGGCGCAAGCAAACCTGCCGACACGGGCACGTTCCCCGCGTGGGTGAAAAAACGGGTTACCGTCCCCGCGGGTACTGTCGCCGAATACGACGAAAAAATAAACGAACTTCTCTTTGCTTTCTCTACCGATTCCGGTTCGCTCAATACCTGGAAAGGTTATGCGGTCAAACCCGCGGTTGACGGCTCTAATTCGGAAGAATACGTTCAGGAATTCGCCGACGGCGCGAGAAGACTTTTAGAACTCGGCGGAAACAGTTATATAATAGTCGCTACCGATTACGGTTATCACGTTATGTTCTATTCGGAAATCATAAACGGGAGTTATGGCTTTAATTCGCTCGTAGAATATCTCGAGTCTCTCGATATAGTAAAAGACGGAACATGGGAAGATTATCTTGCGGATATGCTCGACGGCTGGAAAGACTTTGAAGACACCGACAACTTCCTTTACACTTTCGTCGATTCTCTGACTTCGGCAAAGGTGTCCGCCGCAACGACGAAAGCGCAGAACAAAATCATAAACGCTTACCGCTATTCGGATAAGGTTACGGTTTACGGCGACTCTTATGCGGACTTGTTGGGCTGACGCGGTTAATGGGTAAAGAATACCGTTTCGTTTGAAAGGTTATTCGGGGCAAGACTTACGTTTTGCCCCTTTATAATGCGGCGACGGAACGGGAAAACTCGTAAAAACAGGCGGATATAAACGCGGAATAATCGCTGTTTTTCCGTCGGTTTTTTAACATAAGAATATGATATTATATCTCGATACCGAAACGACGGGGTTGTATCCCGGAAATATATGTCAGTTATCTTACGTTATGCAGACGGCAAACGGCGTTTCGGCGCGCAATATGTTTTTTACGGTGGATAACGTGGAGTACGGCGCGTACGCCGTTCACGGGTTTTCCGTTCGGAAACTTTTCGAGTTGTCGCAGGGCAAACGCTTTAACGACAGGTTCGACGAGATAAAAAGCGATTTTTCGCAGGCGGACGTAACGATAACGCATAATACGACGTTTGATTTTATGTTTCTGCGCGCGGAATACGAAAGACAGGGCGAGATTTTTTCGGTAAAGAAAGAATTTTGTTCTATGAAGAAAAGCGTTCCCGTATGCAAACTTCCGCGTTCGCGCGGCAACGGGTATAAATATCCCAAACTGTACGAACTTTGCGGGCATTTCGGGATAACCGAATACGACGTCAGGGAAAAGACCGCGGAACTTTTCGGTGAAGAATACGTCGGATATCACGACGCGCGTTTCGATACGGCGGCGGTGTATTTGGCAGTCAACGAAGCGATGAAAAGAAACGACGATTTCGCCGTACTGAAGGAGTATTTATGATAAAACTCGAAACGCATTGCCACACGGGCGGAAGCAGTTGCGCGGATTGTCCGCCCGAAAAAATCGCGGAATATTATAAAGCCGCAGGTTACGGCGGAGCGGTAATCACCAACCACCTGCAAAAAGCGTATTTCGACGGCTACAACGGCGCAACCGACAGAGAAAAAAACGCGTACTTTATAAACATATATAACGAGAGCAGAAAGGCGTTCAACGCACGGGGGATAAAGACTTTTCTCGGTGCGGAAGTTCTCGCCTATAACCCCGGCAATCACTCGGAGTTTATAATTTACGGGTTTGACGAAAAGTTTTTGTTTGATAACAAACCGCTTTTCTACTACACGCAGGAAGAACTGTTCGGACTGTGCGAAAAGAACGGATTGTTTATGTATAAATGCCACCCCTTCCGCACGCGCGAATTTACGGGGAATCCCGAATTTATGCACGGCGCGGAAAGTTTCAACGGGCATTATCATCACAATAACAACAACGAACTCGCGGAAAAATTCTGCGACGACAACGGGTTGATTAAAATGTCGGGTACGGATTTCCACCACGAAGGTCAGCCGATAACGGGCGGAATTTATATCCCGCAAAACATAAACGACGGAAAAGCGCTCGTAGAATATATTTTTAAAAACGAATTTGAAAGAATAGAAGATAAAGAGACTTACGAAAGAGAATACGTAAAAACGGTAAAATTATGGAAATAAGTTTTTTGACGGTGCTTATATCGGTCGCGTCGCTTATAGTGATGGCTGTGCCGGGATTTTTGCTTGCAAAATTTAAAATGCTGCCCGAAAAAGCGTCGGAAGCGCTTTCCGCCGTGGTTTTATACGGTTGTCAGCCGTTGCTCGTGTTTATGAGTTTTCAAAGTTACGAGTATTCGCCTGAAATAGGGCTTAATATGCTTATCGTTTTAGGACTTTCCGTCGCCGTGCATTTTATAATGATTGGTATAGCCGTTCTCGCGTTCAGGAAAAAAGAAGACGCGAGAAACAAAACTATGCGTTACGCGTCTGTTTTCGCCAACTGCGGGTTTATGGGCATTCCGTTTCTCTCTATGCTGTTCAGCGGCAGACCCGAAGCGGGGGAGATTATGATATACGCTTCGGTGGTAATCGCCGTGTTCAACGTATTGAACTGGACGGTCGGCGTTTTCTTTATGACGGGTGATTTTAAGAATATTTCGCTCAAAAAGGTGCTTCTTAATCCCGTTCTTATTGCTGTCGTGCTTGGCTTTATCGTGTTTATAACTCTTAAAAAACCCATAGTGGACCTTGCTGAGCAAGGCACGGCGCTCCATTCCGTTTTAAGTAAAATCGTCGCGAGTTTCGATTATCTTGCGGACGCGGTTACTCCGCTTTCAATGATTGTAATAGGCATAAAACTCGCCAAAATAAAAATAAAGCAACTTTTTCTCGACGTCGGGGCGTACGTTGCGGCTTTATTTAAACTCGTAATAATGTCTTTGGTATCTATTCTCGTAGTGGCGTTTTTGCCCGTGTCTCCCGCGGTTAAATACGCCGTGTTTCTGCTTCTGTCAATGCCGAGCGCAACGAGTACCGCGCTTTTCGCGCTCGTATTCGGCGGCGACGCGGATTTCAGTTCCGTATGCGTGCTTTTATCCACGTTATTGTCCGTAATATCTTTGCCGCTAATGTTTTTGCTGATGAACGGCGTGTTCGGCGTTGCGGTATAGCGTTAAAGTATAGCAACACCGCCCGACGGCAATTTTATTGCCGTCGGGCGGTGTTTTCTTTATATTTTTACAACTTATCAGTTTGACATTTACTTCGGTTTTACGTCGGCGTATACGTTTCAGCCGCCGTACGAAAAGAACGCCGCCCTAAAACTCAGTCGGGCGTTATCCGTCTAAACCGTAGCGTTTTATTATATACAGTGGAATCGCGCTCCAACCGTGGCAAAGCGAACCCGCGTTATTGAACGCTTTTTCGCCTTCTTCCGTTTCCCAGAAACTCGTCGCTCCGTCGCAAAGCATTTTGCCCCAGCGCGTCTGAATATCGCGGTAAACGTAATCTTTCATTTGCGGCAACGTATCTAAAACGGCGCAGTACTTAAACAGGTAATTGCTTAAAGACAGTTTTATAAGTTCGTTGTCCGAACAGAGCACGTTGCAGATTTTTTCTGCCCTTTCGCCTTGCGCCGCGCCGCAATATACGGCGACCGCCTGCGTATATTCGGCATAGTGCTTTTTTTTGCCGTCCGTAACGTAAGTTGCGTAAAGTCCGCGCTTTTCGTCGAAAAAGAATTCGTTTGCGGCGGATTTAAGAGCGTCTGCCGCTTTCCCGTATTTTTTTGCGGTTTTTAAGTCGCCCGATTTCTCAAACAGGGGAGCGGCGCAATTTAACGCCTTTACGACAAGGAACGAAAGCGGCGCGTGATACGTTTCTTTTTCGTTGAAGTCTAGACCGTCCGTCCACTCGTAAAAGTTCCAGCCTGCGCCGCGTTTTATAACGCCCGTTCCGTCAATCTGCGAAAGGAATTTATCGAGAATAGTCTCAACCGATTTTTTTACGTCGGCAAAAACGCTTAAATCCCCGTAAAATTCCGTATACGCCGCGACCGCAATCACGAACGCCGCCGAGAACGACGGAATAAACAGTTCGTCTCTGCAAGGTGTGGTAATGCAGAGAAGTCCGTTTTCGTTGAGTTCGTGTCCGAACAACCTGAGAGCCGCCGCGGGGAATTCGGGATTATCGAAAGCGTAATAGCCGCTTAAAATCTGCAAAAGACTGTCCATACCGTACTGAGCCTGTTCGCGCCACGGGCAGTCTTCGTAATGCTCGTGCATACACGCTTTTAAAGTGTGCGCGGCGGTTTTCAGTATACGTTCGGTAAGCGGATTTTTGCTTGCGAGCGGTTTTTGCACGACGGGGTAGTATGCGGGCAAGAGCCCCGCGCCGTAAACGGTCGCTTTTTTCGCGCGGATAAAAAATTGCAGGTATCTGCAACCTATTCTTCTCATATATGCGGTGAATTTAACTCTGCCTTGCGCGTTGCGGTGCAAAAGCATAAAGTTTCTGTCGCCGATTTTATTCCTTACGCGAAGGTCGTGTAAATGTTCGCCGAAAGTAACGTAAATATCGGCAACGTCGTTCGTTTCCAAGTCGAAATAAAGATAGCCCGTGCTTTCTTCTTTCATATCGGCGATAAAATAAACGCTGTCCGCGCCGTTTTCCGCGGTGAAAACCTTTCCCGTCTCGCCCGAGCGGGAAAGATAAGCGTTCTGAAGATTAACGGATAAATCGTCCGTTTTGCCGAGAATAAAACTTCCCCTTTGAACGGTTATGCCGTCTACGGCGGGCGACAGAACGAGTTTTTCGACGGGGCGGGTGAAGTATTCTCCGCCGAATTTTTTCACGACCGATTTGCCGAAACCGTAAAGCGGCGCGTTTTCCGCGCACCAATCGTCGCCGAACGTATAATCGTAGCCTGCGCCGATCTGCGGGGTAATGGAATATATATCGCCGCACTTGTATTCTCGGCTTTCGCGCGATAAGGTGTTCACGTCCGAATACACTACGGCGTGTTTTCCGTCGGTGATTTCAAAAACGACGCCGAACCCGTCCGCGATGCGCGAAAAGGTGTTCGCGTTTAAGCACCACGCCGTAACGGCGAGTCTGTTTTTGCCTTTTTTTAAGAAAGCGGTAACGGGAATCTCGTCAACGCATTTGAGTTCGGGAAAATCTCCGTACTGACCGTTTCCGACGAAAACTCCGTTGATTTTCGCGCAGTAATCGGTTTTTGCCGAAATAAAAAGGGAAAGTTCGGAAGTACCGTCGTAATCGAAGTCGGCGACAAAGTCCGCGTACTGATTGTATTTTTCGGAATTTATCCAGACGGGTTTCGCAGCGATGAATTTAAAGTTGCCTTTCATACAATATCTCCGTACAGTCGGTTGAATACTATAATATTTTATAAGAAAAAAAGGGCGTTGTCAACCTTATCGCCTAAAAATGAAAATACAATATATTCTTTGACATAAAAGGCTGAAAGAGTTATAATAAAAAAGTGAAAAAAAGACTTTTGGTTTTCGCCTGCGCGGCGGTAACGGTGGCGGCGGTGATTGCGGTAAGCGTAATCCCGATAAAGCCGTTCGGCAACTCCGTTTTCGACGGGCATATTAAATCTATCCTTTTATACGCGGTGTGTATTCCGTGGCTTTCGTACCTGATTAAAACTCTCGGATACAAACCTTTCGGAAAACCCGTTAACGCGGCGTGTTTTTTCGTCGCGCTTCTTGTCGCCGTGAACAACTTTCCGTTCTTTCCCTTTTTCAAGGGAAATTCGTATATAGTATATTCCCGTTTCGCTTACGTCGCCGTATTCGTCGTCTACTGCGCTTTTACCGCGGCTTTTGAAGAACTTCTGTTCCGCGGAATACTGTTCGGCGTGATTTACGAATCGTCTCAAAAAACGAAACTCGGCGCGCTGAAAGCGATTGCGCTTTCTTCCGTGGCGTTCGGGCTCGCGCATTTTCTGAACCTTCTGGGCGGGGCGGGTTTTATGCCTACGCTGATGCAGGTGGGGTATACCACGCTTATAGGCGCGCTGTGCGCCTTTGTCGGGTTCAAAACGCGCAATCTCGTTTTCCCGTGGCTCATACACGCGGTATATAACGTTTGCGGACTCTTGCTTTCTTCGTCAGGAATAGGTAACGGAATATACTTCGATACCGAAACGGTCGTGATAACTGCGGTTATAGGCGTTTTCGTCGGCGCGTTCGCACTGTGGACTATGCTTAAAAGGACGGACGACGGGGAATGCGCCGACTACGCGCGCACCGTTCTCGGGATTAAGGAAGAAAAAAACGGAAAATCCCGATAAAAGTGCAATCTCTTTGCGTGCGGATTAAAATTTAAAATTAAACGGCTGTCCGTAGGGTGGAAAGCGATATTTTTTATCGCCGCGCCGCCGACGTGCAGCCGTAATCTTTCTTAATATTTTATAGCCTTATTGTAGCAGAATAATAATGGGAAACGCCCCTTATTTTGCCGTGAGTTCGTATAAATGCGATTTATAACTTTCCATAGACTTAACGATTATTTTTAAAGCCTCGTCTTTGTCCGCAACCACGTCTACGCTGGTGTTCTTGTTTTCGAGTTGCTTGTAAACGGAAAAGAAGTGTTGCATTTCGTCAAAAATATGCTTGGGCAGGTCGTGAATGCTTTTATAGGTGTTGTAATTGGGGTCGGCGTAGGGGATTGCAATGATTTTTTCGTCTACCGAACCGTTGTCGTTCATAACGATAACGCCTATGGGATAACACTTAACGAGACACATAGGCACTAAACTTTCCGAGCAGAGAATAAGAACGTCCAAAGGGTCTCCGTCGTCCGCAAGCGTGTGCGGAATAAAGCCGTAATTCGCGGGGTAGTGGGTAGAAGTGTATAAGATTCTGTCAAGTCTTAAAAGTCCCGTGGATTTATCCATCTCGTACTTTTGTTTAGAACCCTTGCTTATTTCCACCACTGCGATAAAGTCTTCGGGGGTGATGCGGTTGCTTTCGATGTTATGCCAGATATTCATAAAAACGCCTTTTTTTTTATTTTATCATAAACGAGTTTATTTTTCAACTCTTTAAGGCGTATAAAAGCCGCTAAAACATTGCCATTTTTAAATATATGTGCTAAAATATAAAAATGATATGCGTTTATTACGCGGATATTCCCGATAAAGCCCGCGATTATACTGCGGACGGTTTTCCGCCCGCGTTTCCTGACGTTTGGAGAGAATACGTCCGTTCGATAAAAGACGATAACCGTCGCCGTCAGAGTTTTTTCGTGCGCGTTCTTCTTCTTTACGCGCTCAAAAAGAGCGGAGTCAAGGTGGCGGCATTTTCCGAAAAAGACGGCAGGTGGAATATTTCTTCGCCTTTATCCCCCGTCGATTTTTCTCTGTCTCATTCGGGGAACACGGTAGTGGCGGCTATAAACCCGAACGGAAAAACGGGCGTGGACGCGGAACGCGTTTCAGATAAGATCTTCGGCGCGGAACGCTTTTTAATAAAAGACGGAGAAACGGCGGAAAAATCGGACGCGGAAACGCTTACGCGGCTGTGGACGGAGCAGGAGAGCCGCTATAAATTGCGCGCGTCGGGCGAAACGTTTTATAAATCGAAAAAAATATCGGGCGCGGACGGGGAATATATCGTAACCGTCGCGGCGGAAGACGAGAGCGCGGCGGACGGAGCGGAGTTCGTTTGTATAAAGGATTTGGAGAAATGTATACCGTATATTTGAAAAAGAACGAAGAAAAGAAAATCTTAAACGGATATCCGTGGGTATACGCCAACGAAGTAGCGCGCGTAGAAGGGAAAGACGTTCAGGGGAGCGTTGCGGAAGTAAGGAGCTTCGACGGGCGGTTCATAGGCAAAGGTTTTATCAATCATCTTTCCAAAATATTCGTGAGAATACTCACGCTGAGAGACGAGACGATAGATTACTCTTTTTTTTACGACAGAATAAACGCCGCAAACGCTTACCGCAGAGAACTCGGTTACAGCGACAATTACCGCGCGGTTTTCGCGGAATCGGATATGCTGCCGGGTTTAATAGTGGATAAATACGGTAAATATCTTTCCGTACAGTTTTTGTCGCTGGGAGTAGAGAAACTCAAAGCGGATATAACGGATATTCTCGTAAAGATATTCGAACCTTCGGGAATTTACGAGAGAAGCGACGTAGCCGTGCGCGAGAAAGAAGGCTTAAAACAGACGAAAGGCGTTTTGTACGGGAATTTTAACCCCGTCGTGGAGATAGAAGAAAACGGACTTAAACTGCTCGTGGATTTGGAAAACGGGCAAAAGACGGGTTATTTTCTCGACCAGAAAGAAAACCGCGACAACGTAAAATATTACGTAAAGGACAGAACGGTGCTCGACTGTTTCTGCAACGTGGGCGGTTTTTCGTTGTGCGCGGCTAAATACGGCGCGAAAGAAGTTACCGCCGTCGACATAAGCGGTGTCGCGCTGTCGTTTGCGGAGAGAAACGCCGCGCTGAATGGGCTTAAAATCAACACGGTCGAAGGAGACGTTTTTTCGGTTTTGAGAGAATACCGCAAAGAGAAGAAAAAATTCGGAACGGTTATTCTCGACCCGCCCGCGTTCACGAAGTCTGCCGATACCGTTAAAAACGCCGTGGCGGGTTATAAAGACGTCAACGTACAGGGGCTTAAACTCGTGGAAAAGGGCGGATACTTAATCACTTGCAGTTGTTCTCAGCATTTATCCGTTCAGGGTTTTCTGAATATGATAAACGAAAGCGTGTTCGAGAGCGGCGTAAGGGCAAAACTCGTTGAGTTCCGCACGCAGGCAAGAGACCACGCAACGCTTATAGGAACGGAACAGAGCCTTTATCTGAAAGCGGCGGTTTTGAAAGTGTTGTAATCCGCCCGAAAATCTTAAACGTATATAAATAAAACAATAAATAAAGATAAAAAGGAGATAATTATGAGCGATTGTTCGCACGATTGTTCGAATTGTGGAGAAAAATGTTCCGAGCGCGGAATAGAAAAAGAAAAACAGAACGAAAAAAGCAACGTCAAAAAGATTATAGGCGTGGTAAGCGGTAAAGGCGGCGTTGGCAAGTCTCTGGTTACATGCCTTCTTGCTTCGCAGGCGAAAAAACGCGGGTATTCCGTCGCCGTGCTTGACGCCGACGTTACCGGACCTTCCGTTCCGCGCCTTTTCGGAATAAAAGACCGCGCGTATTCGCCCGACGGCAAGTATCTGTTGCCCGCGGAAAGCGAAAACGGCGTAAAGGTTATGAGCGTAAATCTGTTGCTCGGTAGCGAAGAAGATCCCGTCGTCTGGCGCGGTCCTGTTATTGTGGGTACTGTCAAACAGTTTTATACCGACGTAATCTGGGGCGACGTTGACTATATGTTTGTGGATATGCCGCCGGGAACGGGCGACGTGCCGCTGACCGTTTTTCAGAGCCTGCCCGTAGACGGGATTGTGGTGGTAACTTCCCCGCAGGAACTCGTTTCTATGATAGTCTCAAAAGCGGTTAAAATGGCTGCGCTTATGAACGTTCCCGTTCTCGCGCTCGTTGAGAATATGTCCTATTATAAGTGCGAAGACTGCGGAAAGATTCTCGATATTTTCGGCAAGAGCCGTATAGAACAAACGGCTTCGCGTTTCGGCGTTAAAAATTTTGCGCGCCTGCCTATAAAACACGAATTTGCGGAACTTTCCGACGCGGGCAAAATTTTCGACGCGGAAGTCCCCGAAATCGCAGAACTGTTCGATAAGATAAAATAACCGTCAGATAAGGAAAACAAAATATAAAAAGAAAAAATACGCGCGGACGAATTTTTCGTCCGCGCGTGAATTTTAAAAATATTACCGTTTTATCGGAGGGTTTAGCGTTTTCCGTTCGTCAGAGCAAAAATCGGTAAAACCGAAAAAATTATAAAACGGAGAAAACCCTTAAAGCGGTCTTTCCTCGTTTGAAAGGAAAGCCATCGCCACTACGTTAGGTCCGAGATGAGAGCCGATAACCGGACCTATCATTCTTATTTCGGGTGAGATTCCGTATCTTTCTTTCATCATAGATTGAAGTTTCGTCGCCACTTCGGTATTGTCCGTATGCCCGATATAAATGATAGGGTAGTCTTTATTGAGCGAATAATTCTTAAATTCGTCCACTATATAAGAGAGTGCGTGTTTCATACCGCGTTCTTTGCGGTAGTTAACGAGTTTGCCTTCTTTGTTGAAGATGATAATGGGTTTTATGTTGAGCATCGTGCCAATCGTCGCGGAAACCGCCGAAAGTCTGCCGCCGCGCATAAGGAATTTCAGATCGTCGGCAACGATAAAATGCTGGAAGTTGCGTTTTACGCTTTCTATGTAGTCGAAAGTTTCGCGCGCCGTCCTGCCCTTGTCGCGCATATCGACGGCAATTTTCACGAGCGCACCCTGACCGACCGTGGTCGTGGTGCATTCTATACAGAGACAGTTGAAATCGGGAAAGTCTTTTTTAACCGTTTCGACCGCTTCTCTTGCAACGTCTACGGTATGACAAAGCCCGTAACTGATTGTAAAATGCACGGCGTCTTTTACGCCCGCTTCCGCCATTTTTCTGAAATGTTCTTCGTGTACGAACGGATTGTTCATACTCGTTTTACTCATTATGCCCGCGCGGAGTTTGTTATAAAGGTCAACGTATTCTTCGGGCGACTGAAAACAGTCTTTATGTTCGGTAACCACTCCCTTTTCGGTAAGCATAAATGTAAGGGGAAGGAAATACAGTTCGTTTTCCTTAATTTCGTTCGCATATAAATCCGCGGTAGAATCTGTGGAAATCTCGAATTTTCTCAAGGTCTTTCTCCTATGTTTCTTATTTTGCAACTATAAAAATAATATCATATATCGCGGACAAAAAGCAAGCGTATTAAAAATATTATTTTGTTTTTTTAGATTGTGTTTTTTAGATTGGCGGCGCAAAGCCGCGCTAAATTATCGGACGCTCGAAAAATCCGTCTTAATTCCGTTGACTTTAACTTTTCACGGTGGTAAAATATATACGGAATTTGCGATTGCGTTACGGATAAGTCGTTTACGGCTGTAAATAAAAGCAAAACCGAAATAAAAACGAAAGCGGGTGTGTCGTATGAAACAGGAAACCGTTAAAGCGGTGAAAGAAGCGTACCGTATAGAGAGAGACTGCATAGACGAGATGGCGGAATATTTTGACGAAGAAAGTTTTTCAAAGGCGGTAGAACTGCTCGAAAGCGCGCCGCGCATAGGCACTTGCGGTTGCGGGCATTCGGGGATTATCTGCCGGCACTTCGCGCATCTTCTGTGTTGTATAGAACGCCCCGCGAGATTTATTTCTCCCGCGGAAGCGGTGCACGGCGCGACGGGTTTTTTGCAGGAAGGGGACGTTATGGTTTTCGCTTCGCGCGGCGGAAAGACCAAAGAACTTCTGCCTATTTTAGATATTTGCAAGGCGAAAAAAGTAAAAGTCATAACGGTAACCGAAAATCTCGAATCGCCGCTCGCTCTGGGCGCGGACGTCGTTTTAAAGCAGCACGTCAACAGAGAAACGGATAAATACAATTCGCAGGGGACAACTTCTACGACCGCGCTTTGCGTGATATTCCACACTTTGCAGACTGCGCTCATAGAAGAAACGGGTTTTAAAAACGAGCAGTTTGCCGTTATTCACCCGGGCGGCGCGGTAGGCGAAAGGCTTAACGGAAAAAACGCTGTTAAATAAGCGCAAACGAGAACTGATAAGCGCAGACGCTAACGAAAAATTAATAAGGAAATAAAAATATGCTAAAAAATTATAAAATCAGCGAACCGTTCTTCGAATACGGACCAAAATGCTATATGTACGGCGAAACTTTGCTCGATATGGCGAAAGGACTTGACAAACTTGCCGAAAAATACGGCGTGGACGTAGTTCTCGATATTCCCGATACGGAAATATACAACGTTGCGCGGCACGTTAAAAGGGTACACGTTTATTCGCAGCATATGGACAGCATACCCGTAGGCAGGGGTATGGGCAGAACTCTGCCCGAAGCCTTAAAGGCTGCCGGCGCGGTAGGCGTTATGCTTAATCACGCGGAACACAAACTCACGCTCGAAGAGATAGAAAAAGCAATAAAGCGCGCGGACGAAGTCGGACTCGCCACGATGGTGTGCGCCGATTCCATAGAAGAAGTGAAAGCCGTCGCTAAACTTCACCCGAATATTCTCGTCGCCGAGCCGTCCGAACTTATAGGAACGGGAAAACCCGCGGACAAGACTTACGTAGACGAAGTTATAAAAGTCATACGCGAAATCGACCCGGAAATCAAGCCTTTCCCGTCGGCGGGAATCAGCAAAGGGGAAGACTGCTATAACATTATAAAAGCGGGCGCGTCGGCGTCGGGCTGTTCTTCGGCGATAGCCAAAGCCGCCGAACCGCTTAAACTCGCGGAAGAGATGATAGCGGCGGTAAGAAAAGCGTACGACGAGCGAACCGCAAAATAACGCGCAAAACGCGCGGCAGAGTTAAACCGCCGCTTAAACGGAAAAAATTTTATTTATATAAAAGGAGTTGTTTTATGGAATTCAAAGTTTTTCAGAAAGAACTTGAAGTGCAGAGCAAAGGCTGGAGACCTACGTTTCACGACGTAAGCAAAGAAGTTATCGAGATAGTTAAAGAGTCGGGCATTAAAAACGGCACCGTAACCATCGCTTCTCATCATACGACGTGTTCGGTAATGATTCAGGAATGTTCTCACGACCTCGATATTTACGATCTGGAATATTTGCAGCATGATATACTGAAAATAATGCAGAAACTCGTTCCCGATTATTCGGAGAATAACGCGTATATGCACCCCGGTCCCATACATACGCAGTTCGGCAGATACGTAAACGAACCGGGCGACTGGACGAGCCTCAATACCGACGGACATCTCCGTTCCGTGTTCTTCGGCAGAAGCGAAGCGATGACCATTAAAGACGGCGTTTTAGACGGCGGCGAATTTGCGCACATCTATTTCGTGGACTGGGATCAGGTGAGAGCGAGAAGACGTCAGATTAACGTTACCGTAATGGGAACGACCGAAGACGTGAACGACAGAAAGTACAACGACGGCAAAGTTATCGACACCTGGAGAAAATATACCGACGAAGAAAAAGCCGCTGACGTGCATTACACCTTACAGCAGACCCGCCGCGACAAATAACGGTATAACGAGACAAAATAACGGATAAGAAATTTAATCCACGCTAAGGAGAGAGACCGTATTGAAAAAATACGGTCTCAAATAATTTATGTTCGGAATCACGATAAAACAAGTCGCTTTGCTTTTGTTTTACATTTTAATCGGTTACGTGCTGACACGAAAAAAAATAATCGGCGACGGCGCAAGCAAAATAATTTCTAAATTGCTCGTATGGGTGTTTACGCCTTTTTATACCGTAGTCAATCTGTCTCGGAACGTTTCGGTTGAGAAAATAAGATTATATCTTTCGCTTTTTCTGGCGGGAACGGTTTACGCCGTTCTTGCGGTTGCGGTGGCTTGTTTAATCGCTAAATTTTTATGTAAAAAGAGTTACGTCAGAAATATTTATACTTATCTTCTTGCTTTTTCTAACAGCGGATATTTCGGATATCCGCTCGTCGAAGCGGTGTTCGGAGGCGAAACTCTGGCGCATTTTATGATTTTTTGCATAGCAACGAGCGTTGCAATAAATACTTTCGGGTATTATATACTTACGAACGTGGTTTCGGAAGAATCTGAAAACGCCGAACAGTCGTCAGGCGTAAAAAAGAACAGGTTTGCCTTTTTATATTCTCCGCCTATGCTCGGAACGTACGCTGGTTTATTATTAGGTCTATTGCCGATTCAAGTTCCGCAGTTAGTCTACGACTTTTTATCTCCCGCCGCAAATTGTATGAGCCCGTCCGCAATGATTCTCGTCGGGTGCGTGCTTGCTGGCGTATCGGTAAAAAGGCTTTTTACTTCTTATAAATCGTATATTCTCGGCGTTATCAGACTTATAATTTTGCCCGCTTTGTTCGGTGCAACAGGGTATCTGATTTATAAAGCGTTCAATGCGCCTGCCGATATTTTTGTGTTTTTCACGTTGTTATCGGGTCTTCCTGCCGGAATGAACGCGGTGGTTTTCCCCGAATCGGTCGGTCAGGACGGTTCGGAAGGCGCGATAGCGTGTTTCATATCGTACGTTATGTGCCTTATAACCGTCCCGACAATGATTTCGGCTGTCTCGGCGTTGCTGTAAATCGCCCGCTCGTTCGTGCGCGCGCCTTGAACAGTGAAAGGACGTAGTTTTACAGGAATTCTTTCAGTTTTTCTTCGTAACCTTCTTCGAGTTTTAAAAGCCGCGCGATAAAATCCGCAATGGATTCGTCTAAATTCTCTTTTTCGTTATCCATCGCTTTGAGTTCGTTAATGCCCATAACCGTGCCTTTAATCATCATATCGGCTATTTTGTTGCGGCTGTCGTCGATAAGCGTTTTCATCTTTATGCTGCTCCACAGCATCGCTTTCTTGATTGCGCCTATATCCTTGGGCTGAATTTTGTTTTCGGACATATAGGTTGAAATTTCGCCTATGATTTTTTCGTATCCTTCGTATTCGTCGCGCAGTTCTTTTTTAAGGTTTTCGTCTTCTACCGACGGCAGAACGTCCGAAATACTTTGCAGCGCGATATGCGCGTTTTTATACGCGTCGTTGATTGCTTTTGAGTTTGCGTTTTCCTCTTGCATCCTGAATTCTCCTTGATTATCGATGTATATGAAATAAGTTTGGGCAAAAGCGATAAAAATATACCGAAATATCACCAAAACGTTTGACAATAACGGCGAAATATTGTAAAATAACAAACGTGCCGCTCGAAAGGGGTTTTATAAGCGCGTAAAAGCCACCCCAAATTTAAATTCGGCGAGACTGGTAGAGACGGAGGTAAAAAATGTACGCAATCGTAGAAAACGGTTCAAAACAGTACAAGGCGGAAGTCGGTTCGGTCATAAGATTCGAAAAACTTCCCGGCAACGTAGGCGATAAGGTCGAACTCAAAGTTTTAATGGTATCCGAC
>CAMEHL010000015.1 GCA_945917475.1 uncultured Clostridia bacterium
CAATAAAAAGAAAAATACGGCGTTGTCTGAAAAAGCATACCCAAGCAATGCGGCGACCGTCATCAAAGTGCTTACGGCGGAAACGCCCCCTGTTCCGAGTTTATTGATTGCTTTCGAACTGATAAGACTTGAAATAATCGTGCATGCGCTGACGGTTGCCGAGATATATCCCGCAAGAGAAACGGGCAAGTTGAATTCGCGGTAAATTGACGGCCACGCCGTTCCAAGCACCGAATCGGGCACCCCGACGCCGATAAAGGTTATAAAAATGATTATAAGCAGCGCAGTCATCATAGGTGTAAAGCAAAAATCGTTGACTTAATTATCCCGATGTGATATCATTTGTGATATCATTGTTTTGGTACTATCGTACCGATAGTGTATCATAGTTTAATTGAAAAGGCAATGACCGATAAGGCAATCGGTACGATTACGGCATAAAATACCGTTATTCGGTAAAGGGGACTTCGATTATGGGTGGAAACGTTAAAACGACTATGTTTTTGAAAGAGTGTCTTGCCGACGCGCTGATAAAATTGCTGCGCCAAAAGCCTTTGGAAAAGATTACGATACCGGAAATTTCGGAAACCGCGTCGGTGGGCAGGACTACGTATTTCAGAAATTTTACAACAAAAAACGGAATGCTCACCTTTAAATTGGTTCGTCTTTGGAACAGGTGGTCTGAAGAACACGGTGTAATCGAGCGTAAAAGGTTCACTTTGGACAACGCCGACGATTTTTTCAGTTTTAATTACAGCATAAAAAATCTGTTAGAACTGATTTACCGCCGCAACTTACAGTCCGCCGTCTACGACGCTTTTTATGAAGTGATGATGCCGCAGTTCGGAACAAACGCCTTCGAGTGTTACGAAAGCAGATTTTATTCTTATGCGTTATTCGGGTTGCTCGACGAATGGATAAAACGCGGATTTTGCGAATCGGTTGAACAAATGGCGGAAAACGTAAACAGAATTTGCGGACGAAGACGATAAGCATCTTGCGTTTAAAGCAACAACGCGCTATAATGAAAGCAGATAAAAAGCGATATTTTTATGTTTTATCGGCTATGTTTTCTCTTTATAGACTGCGTTTTCTCTGAATCTTATATTAAAAAAATTACATATCAATCGTTTTACTTTCTTTTATCGTCGTTTGCGACAGAAAGCGCAATTTTATAAAATTTTTAACCGACTGCGAAGCGGTAGGTGTTGTTACCCTTAGGAGTTTTTCGGATTGTAAAAGGATAGCAGTAAAGCGCGG
Organism: uncultured Clostridia bacterium; assembly: GCA_945917475.1. Taxonomy (GTDB): domain Bacteria; phylum Bacillota; class Clostridia; order Christensenellales; family Borkfalkiaceae; genus UBA1259. Next base: position 1,261 of record CAMEHL010000015.1, read on the forward strand.
TTCACATAGGGATTTAGATTAAATCATTTAGAAGACTCGCCTATGAAAGGCGAGTTTTCTTCTGCACACACGTAACAACTTGCATTATAATGCTTTTTTATGATAGAATATTATTGGAATTTTTCTTATGTGAAATCTAACCGAAAAATAAGAATTTGTAGGAATCCAAATAAAGATTATTCGGTCTTAAAAAAGAACAAAATTTTTTTGTCTTGATATCATTAAATTCTTTGTGTCCGATTAGGAGAAAGCATAATGGCTATTAAACTAGACCATCAGCTACGAGAACAATTACCTCAAAATAATACCGAATTTCCAATAACATTTTTCCACGACGAACTTGCTACACTACCAAATCACGCCGGACCGCTACACTGGCATCCCGAATTTGAAATTGCCACGGCAACACTCTATGCCTTGGATTTTCAAGTTGGGCAGGAACATATTTTCTTGGATGTCGGCGACAGTATTTTTGTCAATAGGAACATTCTTCACGGAATTAAACAACTTCACGGAGATATGCACGAGCCTATGCCGAATATCGTCTTTTCAAGCGGAGTGATTGCTTCGGAAATAAGTGCGGTTAATCAAAAATACATTCAACCGATTGCTGCCTGCGATTCGTTGCCTTATATCGTTTTCAAAGGCGAAAATGAGAAACAACGAAAGATACATCATTTGATAAAGGAAATGTATCAGGAAATGCATCAAAAAGGCGAATGCTACGAGATGATTATTCAGCATAATCTCATTCATATCTTCGAATACATTTTTAGAAATATTGAAGCCTTTTCAAAATCCCGAACTTCTCGAATACAAATTATCGCACAGGTGCGAATTCAAAAAATGCTGTCATATATCTATGAGCATTATACAGAAACCGTCACGCTTGAAGATATTGCGAGAGCCGCTAATATCAGTAGGAGCGAAGCGGGAAGGTGCTTCAATATTTATATGGGGTATTCTCCGATTGAAGCACTGATTCAATATCGGCTTCAGATTGCGCACAAATTACTGAATGAAACAAATCTCACACTTCAAGAGATTAGCGTTGAGTGTGGATTTAATTCCGTAAACTATTTCAGCCGTCAGTTTAGAAAAACTTACGGTTGTTCGCCCAGAAATTATCGAGCTTTGGGTAAATAGTGCTTATTCTTGGCGTATGCGTCCCTCTTATATCTTTGTTTTTTTTGCTTTTGATGATATAATACTGTGTAATAAAATTTTGGTAAAAAGAATCATTATGACAAAAACGAAGAATTATAGAAAAACGCTGATCTCTTGCTATCTCGGCTTTATAACGCAAGCGATATCCGCAAACTTTACGCCGCTTTTGTTTCTGACGTTCAAGGAATCTTACGGAATTTCATTCGAAATAATTGCACTTGTTCCGATGGTGTTTTACTTAACGCAATTGCTCGTTGATTTGGTGGCGGTAAAATTCGCCGACGTCATTGGATACCGAACCTGTGTGGTGGCTTCGCAGGTAGTTTCTGCCGCAGGACTTATTCTAATGGCATTCTTACCGGATATGCTGCCTAACCCCTTTTGGGGTATTCTTATTTCCGTCGTACTCTATGCAACGGGAAGCGGTCTTATTGAAGTTTTATTAAGTCCAATCGTCGAAGCTTGTCCCTTTGAAAACAAGACCGGGGTAATGAGTCTTTTACATTCGTTTTACTGCTGGGGTGCTGTTGGCGTGATCTTGGGTTCTACGCTCTTTTTCGCAATATTCGGTACGTCTTGTTGGAAAATTCTTACGCTTATATGGGCGGTAGTCCCGTTAATTAATACATTTAATTTTCTTTCTTGTCCGATAGAGAGATTAATAGATGACGGAGAAAGTATGAGCATATGTCAGTTGTTGAGGCTTCCTCTGTTTTGGATTATGATCGTTCTTATGATATGCGCAGGCGCGTCCGAAGCAACGATGGCCCAATGGGCATCAGCCTTTACAGAATCGGCGCTTGGAGTTTCTAAAATAATTGGCGATTTGGCCGGACCTTGTCTGTTTGCGTTTTTTATGGGGTTGGCACGTGTGTTTTACGGAAAGTACAGTAAAAATCTCGATTTGACCAAGGTTATGCTTGTATGCGGCGCAATGTGCGTGTTATGCTATTTGTCGGCGTCTTTGTCGCCAATCTCAATTATCGGTCTTATCGGTTGCGCTCTTTGTGGATTGGCGGTTGGTATAATGTGGCCCGGGACAATCAGCATTTCCTCTCAAAAGTGCCCAAAGGGTGGAACGGCGATGTTTGCTTTTCTGGCATTAGCGGGGGATTTAGGAGCAACGGTTAGTCCTGCTATGGTTGGAAGAATCGCCGATGCCGTAGGCGGTAATTTGAAAATAGGTTTACTTTTTGCCACCATATTTCCAATCGTTATGCTTCTCGGACTTATTCTGCTTGTAAATAAACGTCGGAAAATTAATCGTTAAATTATTAAAAGAAGAATATCTTCAAATTCCAATCTGTCGGGCTGGCTTGTTGTATGAAACATTATATTAAAAAAGTGTAGCCCACTATACTTCGCAGTTGCAAAGCGTTGTGTGCTTTTCTTGTCCATAAAATATTTAGAATTAAGTTGTATTTTTAGCCTTACGGCTAAAAGTGATATACAAGTTTATTGCGTTATATTTTGACTTAAAGTCAAAGTTATATTATATTTGCCTTAACTTTCCCGACAGGGAAAATATCACTTTGCGTTAGCAGAAAATCACGCCTTTAGGCTTATAACTTGCCGTAAGGCAAATATAGTTGCGGCGTAGCGATAGGGAATTATCGCTACGCCGCTATTTTGCTATCTTTTTCTTGTTGTTTTGCAAATAATACATCGCTTAACAGCGTTAATTATAATGTTCTGTATCTTTTTATTTTGTTTAAAAGCATCGGTTCTAAAAATGGAATTTGATTAAATCAGCGAAAACAAAAAACCAACCGTCGGACCTACAAATATCGCAAGATATATAAGCGTAATCCAAGGCTGATACCCCACGTATAACTCCTTGAAAGTCAGGCTCCACGGATGCTTGATCAATACCCAACCGAATATGTCGAACACGATACAAATACCTGCCCATATTGCCCCCGTAATAACGGCTTCTGTCAGAGACGGTTCGTCAAGACCGCTCATATACAACCAACCGAAAAAGGAAAACAAAATTATATTATAAAGCGGGTGCCATGGTTTTGTTTTCTCGTACCCCTCGCCCATTCCGTTTTCGTCCATAGGTTTCATTTTCAACACATAAATATTAAAAACTGTATGAATTATGCCGACTAATGTTACTGCTATGTAACACACCCAAAACAATAACATTGATAAACCAAATTTTTGCATCTGTATTATATTTTCCGTCAGATTCTTATTTGTTAATTTATTATATCTTTAAATATATTTCAAGTCAATCTGTTATACGTCGGAATAATAAAACAATATTTACTAAAAAGCGTATTCTCTAAATATTATAGTTATAATCCCCTATGGGAAGAGTGTCAGTCGGTGATTTTTTCTTGTTCGCAAAATTTTTTATTTTTTCCTTACGGCTAAAAGCGATAGATAGTGTAAAATATTTTGTGTAAACACTTTCTAAAAATGACAAGAGAGTTAAAACCTTATATTATGTTAAGCATTAGAAAAACAACAAACACAAGGAATAACTCTCTTATGTATGATTTTACCACAGAACACATAAAGAAGAAATTTTAGTTGTTTTCAGATATAAATCAAAAAATATACTAAAATTTTATTAACTCGAAGGAAACAACTATTCCGATTAAGCAGATTTTCACGCTATTATTCTATATCTTTCCAAAAAGAAATATAATAGCAGTATAGAAATAATGGATTATTACTATACCGCTAATGCTGAATTTTTTCTTATCCTGATACTTAAAAAAGATTTTCTGTTTATATATTTACTTATATTCTGAATATTTATCGTTCTTTGTATTGTTATTAATAGTAATATTTAAGTCATTTAACTGTATGCGCTAAGATTTTGATTTATGCGCCGTAGATTTTAATGCTGTTATTATAGTACCGCGCTTTTATTATGACTATTGTATAGAATACTTTTTATATCCGACTCTTTTGGCTCTCCGAACAATTCATCAATATACAACTCTATTCCGTCTGAAATTTTTTCAGCCATTTTATAAACGAGATTTAATCTCGTTAGATTAAATAAACTATAATTTTTTAACGATTTTTCAGAAACTATTCCGACGATACTAATATCGCCTATGACGCTTAAGTTCTTCTCCACTCCGAGTCCAGGTTTCAATCCTTTATTAAGAACTCTTATCAACCCGATATCTTCAGCGCTTCCAACTGCTGCGTCTATTGCAATTGTAATGCTTTCGGGGTGCATCTGTTTCAGATATTTTTTTGCATATTCTATTTCTTTTGCGGTTATAGGATAATTTAACGTGCCGTAAACGTACGAAGAAACGCGTTTTCTTTTAAGAAAAGTGCCGACAAGCGGCCCGAGACTATCTCCTAAAACCAAATCGCTGCCTATGCATATAAAAATAGGTTTTTTCAAATTTTTATTGCATTTTTTAAGCGAGTCGCTTATTCCTTCTTTGGCAAACTCGTTAAAAGCACTAAAAGTAAATGTCTTGCTCTCCATTTTCTTGCACTCCGATAATTTTTAGCCGATTATACCCTATTCTAATGTTTTTATACGTTAATTGTATTATTTTAATATTTTTGTTTTGGCTGGATACACTTTAAAATTCGTATAATGATAGAGTAAATATCTCGTTATTTTATTGACGAGTGTTTAACGCTCTAATTTTACACAATATACATAAATCATTTAAAATTACTTATCATTATTTATTATTTATTAAACCTTTTTTAATTCTTAGAAAGAATCATATCAAAGCAACATTTTCACACCCATGTGTTTACTTGTTTATTTTTTATGTATTTTGTTCAGAATATCCGTTTTTTGATAAAAAACAGTTAAGCGCATTAATTTTTTATTACTTTTTATAGTCAAATTTTCCTTTTTAATTCCTTTCTCCTTTGTTTTTTAATTGTTTCACGTGAAACATTTTATTTTTAGTGTTTCACGTGAAACAATTCTCGTGAAAAACGTGTTTTTTATTATTATATTTGTATTTTTTAGTAAATGGGAAAATTTTCAAAAGGATTATTGATAGAATTGTTAAATTGTTGATAAATATGTTGATAAGTTTTCGTTATATTTCATTAAAACCTGCACAGTTGGGTTTTATATGAAAGTGTGGTTGTTGAGAAAATTTACAAACTAAACATTGATTAGTATAGATCTTAATTAAAAAAAATATTGACGATGATAATTTCTTAAAAAGTTTAAGGATAAGACGCGTTATAATGGTTTAGCTGATTTATCATATAATTAGCCCATCTATATATCGTGTTATGGATATAAATTGTAATATAATGCACTCTGATAGTTTGTATGTAAAACCTGGATAATGTAAACTTGCATATATATGTTATATTTGCGCTATGTGTTTTGTTATATATAGATTAAGCTGAGCTGTTTATTAAAAAAGCAAATTCAAGCGGATATTATATATTGTTTTTCTAATTAACACTATTTATAATCATCTATTTTGCAAAATATAATTTTTATGCGCAATATATTTTTTTTGATTTATATCGGTTTAGAATAATTAATGTGAAAATTGTTTGTCTTTATAATTTTATCAAGGCGCATTTCTTGTTATATTAATATTTTAAAATGGCGCAAAATTTATAGTTTTTTTGCGCTTTTAATAATTGTTGTTGACTTTTTTAAGATTATAATTATAAATATTATATTTATTCTTAAACTATTTAAAAAATTTTTTCTGCTTTACACTCTTGACGTGAACGCTTTACCCAAGCGTTAAGTTGTTGTACAATACATTATATATATAATAATGTTATGCAAGCCAATTTTTATGTTAACAATAATTGTTTAACATTAATTTTTTTTGTTATCTTTTAAAGATTATTCTTTATGGTATTTACTAAAAGAAAACTATTACACAAATAGGTGTAATTATTATTCATTATCCTTTTCGCTGAGTTGATAGTTTTATATATTTTAAAATTTTACTAGTTTAATGTTTTATTTACTTATATAATAATCTGTTCAAGGGTTTTCAGACAGTTTTAAGTGCTTGCGAAGGTTTTTAGGTATTATTCGTTGTTCTTGATTGGTTTTAATAAGAAATTAGTACGTTAGATATAATCGGTTTATAATTATTCTGCGTAGGAAAATATATATACTTATTTTTATGCTCTGTTTGCGTTCCGAAGTAATTTGGTTCATATATTTTTATCGGTGGCAAGGATAAAAATGAAAAAGTAGTCGGTGGCAATAAAAACGAAAAAAATCCGATTCTATTAAAAATATTTAAAATCTTATATAAAATTTAATAAAAAAATGATATAAAACGATAAATATAATTAAAAATTATAGTTTTGCAGGATTTACAAGTTTTTATCGCCGTATAACTTTGTAAAATGTCAAACTGTAAAATTTTACGCTTTGAAAGTAAGGTTCATCAAAATGTTGAAAAAACAATTGTAATTTTTACTTTTATGCTGTATAATATTATATATAAATTTAAAATAATAATAAAACAAAGCCAACCGATTTAAGAAACCTTTATATTTTTGTCAATGACGGGTAAGGGCGACGTTTCGGATGGTAGAAGATTACTAAGCTAAACGAACGGGCTTTGGTCGGGTGTAACGACTTCGTATAGACGGGAGCGTCTAAAATATCCGCAAATAAAGTTATTTTAATTAAAAATTAAGAGAAAACGGGTATAATAATTGAGTGTCGTAGCGAAAGGAAGATTTCGGGAAAACCGAACGTCAAATTATTAAAGTTATTAAGATTTAAAATTTATATAAAGTTTTATACAGATAGTATAATCGCCCATTTAAGAAAACCATACTTATAAAAGTGGCGCAAGGCAAAACAGAACGGCGCAAAAGTCGCGCCGATGCAATGTAGTAAGAAAAGATAGCCCACAAAAGCGGGTAAAACACAAAAAAGATTTGACTAAACCGACCGGGGTGATTAACTCAAATGAAAATCAAGGCAATCGACACGAACAAAGTGCAAGCGGAAGTCGGTGGCAGAAAAATCACGAATAGCCGAGTTATAAAAAAACGGTTTAATCTAACCGACTTTTTCGACTGTTACAACGCGAAACGTCTAAAAAATAAGCTCGCCGTTACAACCTGAAACGCCTAAAAACAAAATGACAGGAACAACCTGAAACGATTAAAGCCAAGCCGACCGAAACTGTCTGAAACGGTCGGGAAGCAAGGGAAAAAAGAAAGGAAAAACAAAAACGCAACAAAACCGCGCCGCAAAGGGCGCAGTATTCAAGGTTATTTAAACCTTTCACACGTATAATTATAATAATACTTAACAACACAAGGAGACAATACTTTTGGAGACTAAAAGCAACAAGACTATATGGATAATACTTGCGGTAATACTCGTTCTGGTAGCCGCGCTATCGTTATCCACCTGTTTCAAATCCAAGACGTCGGTAGACTATTCGGAGTTTATGCAGATACTAGAAATAGCGGACGCGAAAGGGAAAAACGAACTGACGAAAGACGAAGTGAATTCGATTACCGTTTCTAACGGTGATTCGGTTATAAAGAGCAATCTTTCCGGCAGCAACTATACAAAATTTGAATTTTACGAAGTCGTATTCAAAAATTACAATATAGATTTTTCCATACAGATAATAACCGCAAACGGCGGAAAAGTCGTAAAGGCGTTCACGACGAATTATTCGAGAAGTACCGAACCCGTGAGCGCAATCGAAAATATGCTGCTTAATGCGGGCGTATCGTTCACGTATACCGATCCCAACGCCGGCTCGATCTGGTCTACGCTGATGCCCATATTCGGATACGTTCTGGTCGCGGTGGTGTTCTTTATCATAATGATGCAGACGCAGGGCGGAACAAAGGGCGCGATGAATTTTGCGAAAACCAACGCTCGGCTTAACCACAACTTAAAGGTGAGATTTTCCGACGTTGCGGGTGCGGAAGAGGAAAAAGCCGAACTCGCGGAAGTGGTGGATTTTCTTAAAAACCCGAGGAAATTCTCCGAACTCGGCGCGAGAATACCCAAGGGCGTGCTGCTTGTAGGGCCGCCTGGAACGGGTAAAACGCTGTTTGCGAAAGCGGTCGCGGGCGAAGCGGGCGTGCCGTTCTTTTCGATATCCGGCTCCGATTTCGTGGAAATGTTCGTGGGCGTGGGCGCGTCGAGGGTGAGAGATTTGTTCGACGCCGCCAAAAAGAATATGCCCTGTATCGTGTTTATCGACGAAATAGACGCGGTAGGACGTCAGCGCGGCACGGGGCTCGGCGGCGGGCATGACGAAAGAGAACAGACTCTTAACCAACTGCTCGTGCAGATGGACGGGTTCGAATCTAACGACGGCATAATCGTCATGGCGGCGACCAACCGCGCGGATATATTAGACCCCGCGCTACTTAGGCCCGGCAGGTTCGACCGTCAGATATACGTCAACGTACCCGACGTTCGCGGCAGAGAAGCGATATTGAAGGTTCACGCGAGAAACAAACCGTTGTCTCCCGACGTGAGTTTCAAGACGGTAGCGAGAATGACGAGCGGTTTTTCGGGCGCGGATCTGGAAAACCTGCTTAACGAAGCGGCAATACTCGCGGCTCGCGCCAACAGAAAATTTATAACCAACAAAGACCTTTACGAGGGCGTGAACAAGGTACTGTTAGGACCGCAGAAAAAGTCCCGTCTGGTAACCGAAACGGATAAGCGCATAACCGCGTATCACGAATCGGGACACGCGATACTCGCAAGATTATTGCCACATTGCGACCCCGTTCACGAAGTAAGCATAATTCCGCGCGGTCAGGCGGCGGGATACACGAGGACGAGACCGCATAACGAGGACAATCACCTGACGAAAGCGAAACTGCTCGACGATATAGTGATGACGCTGGGCGGCAGAGTGGCGGAAGAACTTATAATAAAGGACATATCCGCGGGCGCGTCGGGCGATATTCAGGCAGTCAGCAAGCGCGCGAGACTTATGGTTACCGAGTGGGGTATGAGCGAAAAGGTAGGTCCGATATCGTATGCGTCTGATAAAGAAGTGTTTATCGGCCGCGATATGGCGTCGCACGTTTCATACAGTGAAGAAACCGCCGCAATCATAGACGAAGAAGTGCGCGATATAATAGAGAGTTCGCTTGCGAAGGCGAGAGAGTTGCTAAAAACTCATAAAAATCTTCTCGACAATATGGCAAGACTGCTCGTTGAAAGAGAGACGATATTCTCCGAAGAAGTGGATATGCTTATGGAAGGCAAATCGCCCGAAGAAGTTATGGCGTTTATGGACGAGAACGAACAGAAACTCTCCGAAAACCCGTTCGAGAGAAAGAGCAATCCCGTTATTATAAAGGAAAAGCCCGCGAAAGAGCAGCCTGCAACCGATGACGGCGGTGCGAAAAAAACGCCGCGCAGACGGAGCGATAAAAAGGACAATTCCGAAAAGGCGGAAAACTCCGAAAACACGGACGACGAAAAGAAAGACTGACGTAAAACAACCGCCGCCGCGGAGAAACGCTCCGCGGCGACGAAGAAAAAGAACGCGAACGAAAAAACTGAAAGGACGACAGTATGGGAAAAATAATTGCTTTTTCAAACCAGAAAGGCGGCGTGGGAAAGACCACGACCTGCGTCAATATGGCGGCTTATCTCGCGCAGAAAGGTTATAAATGTCTTATAGTCGACCTTGACCCGCAAGGCAACGCAACGAGCGGTCTGGGTTTTGCGAAAAGCGAAGTCAAAAATTCCGTTTACAACGTGATGATAGACGATTCGCCGATAGAAGACGCGGTGGTAAAGACGTGCGTAGACAATCTCGACCTTTTGCCGTCGAGCATAGATCTGGCGGGCGCGGAAGTGGAACTCGTCTATATGAAAGACAGAGAACACGTTCTTAAAAAGGTGATAGACGTCGCCCGCGCGAGTTACGATTTTATAACGGTGGACTGCCCGCCGTCTCTGGGGCTTCTGACTATAAACGCGCTCGCGGCGGCGGATACGGTGATTATCCCCATACAGAGCGAATATTACGCGCTCGAAGGTTTAAGCCAACTTATGAATACGATAAGGCTGGTCGTAAAACACCTTAACTCCGCGCTTAAAGTGGAAGGCGTGGTGCTTACTATGAACGACAACCGCGCGATAATAAGCAAACAGATTTCGGAAGAAATAAGAAAGTACTTCGGCAAGAGCGTGTATAACACGGTTATTCCGCGCAATATCCGCCTTGCGGAAGCGCCCAGCCACGGAGTGCCTATAATGCTGCACGACGTAAGGAGCAAAGGCGCGAAAGCGTATCTCGCGCTTACGGAAGAATTTATCGAGAGACAGCACAAAAAATAACGTGTAACGCTCACGCGGGACAAAAGACGCGTGCAACGTTAAAACGGAAAAAAGAAAAACGCGGAAACGCCCGCCGACGGAACGGTTACGGGGAAAAGCATGGATTTATCGGGAATTGCCGCGATATACGAAAGAAGGTAAAAACAAACGGAGAGAAAAGTATGGCACAGGTAAACAGAGGATTAGGAAAGGGATTGTCCGCGTTGTTCTCGGAGACGGAAGAAGATTACGGCAAGAGTCTGTTGTTTGACGAGACGGAAGCGGCGAAAGGCGAAAGCGTTTCCGAAATAGAAATGAGCAAAATTTTCGCGAACCCCAACCAACCGCGAAAGGCGTTCGACGAAACCGCGCTTAACGAATTAGCGCAGTCGATAAAAAAACACGGCGTAATAATGCCCATTATCGTCAACCGCGCGGGCGAACGGTATATGATAATCGCGGGCGAAAGACGGTACCGCGCGGCGAAGATTGCGGGGCTTTATACGATTCCCGCGATAGTCAAGAATTACAGCGAACGCCAGATAAAAGAAATATCGCTCATAGAAAACCTGCAAAGGGAAGACCTTAACCCGATAGAAGCCGCCACCGCGATGAAGTCGCTTATGAATGATTACGGCTTAACTCAGGAAGATCTGGCGGACAGAATAGGCAAGTCGCGTTCTGCGATAGCGAACACGCTGAGACTTCTGAGTCTCGTTCCCGAAGTAATGAAACTCGTCGAGAGCGGAGAACTTTCCGCGGGGCACGCCCGCGCGCTCGTCGCAGTCCCCGGAAACGACCAGAAAAAGATGGCGGACGCTGCGGTTAAAGAAGGGCTTTCCGTCAGAGAAGTGGAAAAGAGAGTAAAAGACTATTTTATTCCGCCCGAAGAAAAAGCGAAAAAGAAAGCGAAAGCGGAACTTTCGTCAGAACTGAAAGACCTTATAGGCGAAATGCAGAGAATATTCGGCACGAAGGTCAATGCAATCGGCAACGACAACAAAGGCAGAATATATATAGATTATTACACGCGCGACGACCTGGACAGACTCGGAGAAATTCTCGAATATCTTAAAACGACGCGCAAATAAAAGAGAAACCCCGATTTTTCAAGTCTTTATAAAAGGGAGAAATTATTATGTGGTTGTATATATGGCTCGCCGTAACGGCGCTCTCGCTCGTAATAGAGTTTATTACCGCGGATATGGTGTCCGTCTGGTTTACCGGCGGCGGAATAGTCGCCATGATACTCGCCGCGTGCGGACTCGGCTGGTACGTGCACGTTCCCGTTTTTATCGCGGTGTCGTTTGCGTCTATGCTCGCGTTCCGCAAACTCGTGCTGAAAAAACTCGGCAAGGGAGAAGTCAAAACCAACTCCGAATCGGCAATAGGTAAAGACTTTACGTTGCTTAAACCCATTTCGTTCGGCAACCCCGGCGAAATAAGAATAAACGACGTTGTGTGGACTGCCATCACCGCCGACGAAAACGAAAGCGTGCCGCAGGGCGCGGTCGTTACCGTGAAAGCCCTTAAAGGCAATAAGTACATAGTAGAAGTAAAAAACGCCTGACCGCGCGGAAAGAACCGTTCGCAGGGCAAAAAGAACGGCAATCGGAAACCTTAATTCGGGACAAAAGCCCGAAGGCAGCCGTAAACCGTTCGCCGCGCTACGGTCGGGAGCAGCGCGCAGAGCGTAAAATAATACGCGCAAAGCGTAAAAAAACACAGGGAGAAACTTTATGAATCCTTTTTTAATCGTTTTAATCGTGCTTGCGGTAGTCTTGTTCATCATCATTATCGCGTCTATTAAAATAGTACGGCAGTCGACCGCGCTCGTCGTGGAAAGGCTGGGTAAATTCAACAGACTGCTCACTACGGGAATACACTTTATAATCCCGTTTATAGACAAGAGCGTGGGCGGACCTATATCGTTGAAAGAACGCGTTGCGGACTTCGCTCCCCAACCCGTTATCACGAAAGATAACGTTACCATGCAGATAGATACCGTAGTGTATTTTCAGGTTACCGACGCAAAACTGTTCACTTACGGCGTTGAAGACCCGCTCCGCGCGATAGAAAATCTCACGGCGACCACGCTCCGTAACCTTGTCGGCGAACTCGAACTCGACGGCACGCTTACTTCGCGCGATACCGTGAACAGCAAAATGCGCATAATCTTAGACGAAGCGACCGACCCGTGGGGCATTAAAATCAACCGCGTGGAACTCAAAAACATACTTCCGCCCAAAGATATTCAGCAGGCGATGGAAAAGCAGATGCGCGCAGAACGCGAAAGACGCGAAAGCATACTGAAAGCGGAAGGCGAAAAGCGCAGCAACATACTCGTCGCGGAAGGCGAAAAAGAAGCGATGATTCTGCGCGCGGAAGCGAAAAAAGCCGCTGTCATTGCGGAAGCGGAAGGTACTGCCACCGCCATCAAAATGATAAACGACGCGAACCCGAACGCCGCGTATCTCACGCTTAAAGGGTACGACGCGCTTAAAGTTCTGGCAGACGGCACGGCGACGAAGATAGTTGTTCCGAGCGAAATCCAGAACGTTTCAGGTTTATTGGCGTCGCTGAAAGCAGTCGTGGAAGACGACGCGAAAGACAAAAAGAGCAAATAATACGAAGCGGAGCGACCGACGGCTGAATAATCCGTCGGCAATACGCACGGAGAAGAACGCGGGCGCGGCGGAAGGTTGTGCGGCGGAAGGTTGCGCGGCGGAAATCCGCCGACAGACAGATTCGCGCCCAACGGAAAATAATACGCGCGGAAAATTTTCAGTATGACCGAAAGAGAAAAGATGTTAAGCGGGGAACTGTATTCCCCGCAAGACGCGGAACTGTCCGCAATGCACCTGAAAGTGCAGAAACTGTATGAAAGATACAATAAAATTCCCGCCGCGAAAGCGAAAAAACGCGAAAAACTCATCAAAAAGATTTTAGGCGGAACGGGTGAAAACGTGCGTGTGGAAACGCCTTTTTTCTGCGATTACGGAGTCAATATAGAAGTAGGCGAAAACTTTTTCGCGAATTACGGCTGCATAATACTCGACGTAAACAAGGTTAAAATAGGCAAAAACTGTATGCTTGCGCCCAACGTGGGCATTTATTCGGCGACTCATCCCGTCCGCGCGGAAGAACGTTACAACGGCGTTGAACTCGGCTATCCGATAACGATAGGCGATAACTGCTGGATAGGCGGCGGCGCGGTGATTTGCCCGGGCGTTACGCTCGGCAACAACGTGGTCGTGGGCGCGGGTTCGGTCGTAACGAAAAGTTTCCCCGATAACGTGGTGATTGCGGGCAACCCCGCTAAAATCATAAGGGAATTATAAAATAAAGCGGCGGTCGTTTTGCGGACGGGTGAAAAAGAGCGTGTTCTTTCGCCCCGACAAACGGAGCGAACAAACCGTCCGCGCGTACATTTACGAAAGATGATAGAGTTTAATGAATTAGGCGAAAACGTCGACGTGATAAGGGACTACGCCGAGCAATCGGAAGTTCAGTTCTGCGATATATCCGTCGGCGTAAAATATATGTGGCGGGACGATTTCGTTATCGATTACGCCGTTTATAACGGTACTTTAATACTTCGGGAAAGTTGCCCCGATTATAAGGATTCTTTTTATTATCCGATGGGCAAAGACGTGTCGGGCGCGCTTAAAGAAATAGAAAACTACTGTAAAACCGAAAATATTCCCTTGTCTTTCTGCTGTCTTGACGAAGCCGCGAAAGACAAACTTTCCGCGATATATCCTTTCGCGGAATTTTCTTTCGACAGGGCGTGGAGCGATTATATCTATAACGCGCGGGACTTCGTAACTTATGCGGGTAAAAAATTCAGCGGTCAGAGAAACCACGTTAATAAATTCAGAAAAACCTACCCCGATTATAAGGTTAAACCGCTTACGGAAAACGACCTGCCGAGAGTTTACGAGTTTTTAAAAGAATACGAGCGCGAGACGGTCGTTTCTATGTGGTCGGAACAGGAAGAAGAAAAAAAAGTCGCAGATTATATCGGTCGCGCGTTCGCGCTTAAACAACTCGGCTGCTATATAGAAGTAAACGGCAAAATAGTCGCGCTGTCCGTCGGCGAAATTGTGAAAGACACGCTTATCGTTCACGTGGAAAAGGGACTGAAAAGTTACGCGGGCGTGTATCCCGCTATGGCTAACGAGTTTGCAAAGGCGTTCGTTACCGACGAAGTAAAATATATCAACCGCGAAGAAGACTGTGGAGACCCCGGGCTTCGCGTTTCCAAAACGCAGTATCACCCCGTCTTAATCAAAAACAAATACACGGGCAGGGTAAAAACCGCGTTCGACAATATTCAGCCGCCGATATCCGTTAAAACCGAACGGCTCGTTATTGACGATATTGCCGAAAAGGACGGAGACGCTTACGCCGCGCTGTATACCGACGGCGAGATTAACGAGTATTACGGTTACGATTACAGAGAAGATATAGGCGACGCCGCGCCCACGCCCGAATATTTCTTATCCTTTATGCGCGGGCTTAAAGAGAAAAAAGAAGAATATTCCGTCGCCGTCAGGAAAGACGGCGTTATGATAGGCGAACTCGTACTATACAACTTCGGTTTCCGCGGCGAAGCGGAAATAGGCTTCAGGTTTTTCAAAGACAGCCGCGGCAAAGGTTACGCCGCGGAATCGG
>CAMEHL010000016.1 GCA_945917475.1 uncultured Clostridia bacterium
TTATTCTGATGCGAATTATTCTGCGGCGACGGAATAATACAATAGAACGCTCCGCACAACTATTGTTTTCCGCTTCTTATTGGGTTATTACCAAGTTAACACGGCGACCGCGACGACGCCCGCTATCAGACATAGCGCGAATATAATCTGCAATATTCCGTTTATTATATCGAACTCTTTATATTTTATTTCCGCTACGGGTTGAACATCCGTTTCCGCCGAACCTGCGTTTTTGTTTTTTCTTTCGAGTATCGCTTTCCTTTTTTCAACCGAATACACGAAACCCAAAGTCGCCATTCTGAAAGCGGTGAAAGCGTAAATTCCGCAAAACTCGAGAGCGGATTCCGCAGTCGCTATAAAAAGTATCGCTATTGCGATAAGCGCGAAAAACTTTGTTATACCGCCGCCGAGCGAACCTTCCGTCGTCAGCGAGTTGATAAACCAGTATTCTATCAGAAAAGACGCTGCTACGAGAAGCGCCGAAAAGACAATCGAAAAAATTCTCGCGCCCACGCCGCCCTTTTCGTATCTCCGTATATCGGCGTAATGCCGCCCCGAAACGTTGAACAGCCAACTTATAAATTTCATTTCTATCCCCTTTTTATATTTTTCTATATTATAACGGATTTTAGGCGAAAGTTCAACGTTTTTTGCAAACTTGCCTGAAATCATAAATATATATTGTTCCTTAAAGGATAAAAAATTCGCCCGTGCGCAAACTTGCGCACGGGCGAATCGGTTTTATATAAATTTCCTTTTACTAAGCCGTATAAGCGGACGAGCAACGCTAAAAAAGTTGTCTCGCGCTATACGGAATCAAATCATTAAAGAAACGTTCTGCAAATCTGCCCTTAACGGTTATGAAATCTGGGTAACTCCGCTCACGGTTATTGAATCGCCGCACCCTTCGAAAGAAGAAACGTATACATTGCATCCGTCCGCGTGTACGGTTATCGCGGTCTCAGCCGCAGTCAGTTTTTCGCATTTATAGAACGCATACGCGCCTATAAGTTTGACGTTTGAAAGAGTAATGGTTTGCAGTTCGGATTCCGCAAAAGCCTGGTCGCCGATTTTTTCCACGGAAAGGTTAAGCGATTTAAGCGCGGTTTCATAGAACGCTTTTTCGCCTATCAAGGCGAGCGTGCAACCGTTGAAGTTAAGCCCCGTTCCCTTTTCGGCGTTGTAATCTTTAAGGCTGTCGCACCCTTCGAACGCGCTCGCGTAAATATTCTTTACGTTTGCGGAAAGTTTAACGGACACGAGATTAGCGCAGCCGTAAAACGCTTTTTCGCCTATCGCCGCGACTTTATCGGACAGGTTTACGGTATAAAGATTAGTGCAGCCGTAAAACGCGTACATAGGCACGTTGTAGCCGTCTTTCGCGGGAGCAACCGTAACTTCTTTCAGAGCGTGCGGAATATAATAGGTAACCGCTTCGCCCGAACCGTAAGACTGACTGACCGCCGCGCCCGCGTCGTAAGCGTCCGTTCCGAAAATGTAGCCGAAGTTTCTGTTGCCGTCCACGACCTTGTCTTCCGCTTTTTCGGACGCGCCGTCAAACGGGTCGGCATTTGCGCCCGAACCCACGAACGGCAGAGTTATTTTTTCGAGTTTTTCCATACCCTTGAACGCGCCGGACTCGATTTCCGAGACGGTATCGGGTACGATTATTTCGGTAAGCGACGAGTTGCCGTCGAACGCGCCCGTTTTGATTCTGCCTATAACTACGCCGTTATCGGCGGCGATTTTGCCTATGTCGAGCGAAGCGACGCCTTCTTCCGCACCGTAACCGTAGACGGTATAAAAATCGTCTCCTTTAAACTTCATAAAACGAAGCCCCGGCTCGGTGGCAGCATTTTCGGAGTCGCCGCACGCCATTGAAAAGACAGCCGCAAAAGCGAGAAGAACGGCGAGTATTATTTTAACAAGTTTTTTCATATAAACTCCTTGAACGTTGAGTTGAGAAGAAAATATTTTACGTAACCGCGGGAATAACGGAAAATACGCCGTTACGCCCGCAACCCCGACGGGTTTTGCGCTTCTCGACCGAATTCCGATAAAGCGCGCTTCGTGCAAAAACGCAATCCGCGCCGAATTTCGGGTCCTATACTCAATAAGTTTATCATTTATCGTCCGTTTTGTCAATAAAAATATTTATTTTTCGTTAATTCGCCGCAATATTTGCGGTTAATTTTTCCTTTACGCCCCGCCACAGGCGGCTGTACCGCTTAAAGCACGGCTTTGCCGTTAAAAAACCCGTCGAAAAAACCTTCCACGTCCGCCCCTACCCGCGTGAACGACGCGACCAGATCGGACGGAACGGCGTTTTTAAAAGCAAAGTCCGCGTAATACCTTTTAAGTCCGCCGAAAAACTTTGCGTCGCCTATCGTCGTCCTTAAAACGTCGTACATAATCGCCGGTTTCACGTAAGCGACGTTGACGTATTCGTATTCGCTGTCGAAGTCTTTCAGACTTCTCGGCATAACCGTGTTGACCTTTCCGAACAGTTTGTCGTAAACGGTGCAGAACGTCTTATACGTCCGTTCCGCGCTTTCGACGAGATTGGCGCGCGTAAACCCGTATTCGGGGTGAGTTTCATAAAAAGCGATAACCGAATATTCGGCAAGTCCTTCGTCTAAAAACCCGTATTCGATTTCGTTGTTGCCGACGACCGATTGCCACCATTGATGCGCCGTTTCGTGCACGATGACTTCGAGATACGCTTTGCTTTCCAGCGCGTCCGACACCATCGCGAGCCCCGGGAATTCCATACCGCCCTGAATAAAATGCGTCTGCACTACGGAAAACGCGGGATAGGGATACGCACCGAACTTTTCCGCGAAAAAGGTAGCCGCCTGCACCGCCGCGTTTAGCGCAAGAGACGGATTTTCGTCGTTATAGTAATAATAGGTTATATCCGCGCCCGTGGATTTATCCGTTACCGATTCGAATTTTTCGGAAAGCACGAAAGCGAACGACCGCACGTTTTCCGCCTTATAAGTCGTAACGTTTTTACCCGTTTCCCGCTCCGATTTCACGGCGACGCCCGTCGCGGCGACAACCATGTTTTCGTCTGCGGCAAGCGTAACGGTATAATCGGCGCAATCGCTGAAAAACGGGTCGCCGTTAGAATAATAAACGCACTCGTAAAACGCGCCGTCCTGAATTCCGCAGAGCGCGGGATAAAAATTGGCAAGATTAACCGTATCGGCGTTGACGCCCGTTCTCGCCACCACTTCCGCAAGCGAGAGCGTAAAATCCACCGTTACCGACGCCCTTTCCCCGGGGAAGACTTCTTCGGGAAGCGCAACTGACAGAATATTTTCATCCTGTCCGCATATTTCGTATTCGAGCGCGCCCGATTCCCCCGTTACGCCGTTTATGCGCATATCGCCGTAACTCTTGCCCGACGGATACGCTTTCGACGCGTACTGTCTGGCGACGGGCGAAAATTCGGCGTCTTTTCTGAACGCGTTACCGTACAAATTGAATTTAAGCGTGCCGAACGCGTTGTCGGTAAAATTATAAAATTCCACCGTTTCGCTGCCCGTAAGCACGTTGCCCGACAACTCGCAGTTTATTTCGTAAACGGTGCGGTCGCGTTCTTTTTCGCAGCCGAAACCGCAAAGGGAAAACGCCGCCGCGAAAAGCAAAATAAAAGGCAAAAACTTTTTCATAAAAAACCCCGCATAAAATATCTTTTACAATATCTTATTCGGGGTGTTTTTATTTAATGACCGCGCTTTTTAGCATAGCGGCGCGCTCACCTTTTTCCGCAACCCGCGCGCCTGTCGGACGAGCGTGCGCCGCGTATACGCGCGGCGGGCGAACGTCAGGGCGTTCGAAGCAATTTTCGGGGCGGCATACGGGGCATATACGCGTAAGGAGCGTAAACTTAACGTAGCGAACTTATCTTTTATTATTTTACGGCAAAGGTAAGATACTTGGCGGGATCGACCGAATTACCGTTTTCGGTCATCTCGAAGTGCAGATGCGCGCCTTCTTTATATTCCTGTCTGTTGGAAAGGGAAATCTCGCCGATTTTCGCACCCTGCGCGATTTTCTGACCGACGGTAACGCAGTCGCCGTCGGCAAGCGAATTGTAAACGCTCTTCAATCCGTCGCCGTGGTCTATTACCACCGTAGTACCGTAAATCAAAGTCGTTTCCACGCTCTCCACCGTGCCGTCCGCAATTGCGAAAACGGAAGTGCCTTCGGGTGCGAAGAAATCCACCGCCAGGTGCGCCGAATATCTTTTGAGCGTGGAATTAAAGACGAGCGCTTCGCTGTATTCGGTAATGCCCGTCGCGTTCTTTACGGGAAGAATATAAGTCTTTTCCACGATTACGGGTTCGGTCGGAACGGGATTTTCGGGAACGGGATCGGGTTTAATCACAGGGTCGGGTTGAATTATCGGTTCGTCGTCGGCGGCGGGCACGTCGTCCGCGGGCGTAACGATAACGGGATCTGCGTTACTGAGTTCGTTACTCTTGTTTCTGTTCACGAGAACGAGAGTTACCGACAACCCTATCGCCAGAATACAAAGACCTAAAACGAAATAAGCCGCGTTTTTTCTTAAAAAACGCAAAAAAGCGTTGTTTGAGTTTTTCATAATTTCTCCTTTACATTTCTTTTACGGTGATTATTGCCGACCGTTATTTTTATATACCTTTTTTAAAAAAATTTTTCAGAACCCGCCGTAAATAAGCGGAACACCCGCTTTAACCGCGTCATCTCCTATAAAAATCTGAAAATTTATCTCTTTGCCGCGCAAAACTTCGCGGTATTTTACCTTCGCGCTGTAACCGTAATAACTAACGCCGTTTTCCGTCCGTTCGGTAAACAAGATTTCGCCGCGCAGTTTTTCCGCTATCCTAAAAGCGTCCTCTTCTCCCGTTTTAATAACGCAACTTTCGCCCGTTCTGTTTTTTACGAACGGATATTCGCTTTTATTCACGGTTATTCCGCCGCGGAAAGAACCGGGCAGAGTATACACTTCAAGCACGTCCGAAAAAGCGTAAAGCGGCGACGAGCCGTTTGCGAATTTCAGCGCGGACAACGCCGCGACGGCGAAAACGATTATAAACGCGAAACTAAAAACTTTTTTTAACATAAAAACTCTCCGTTTTCACGGAGAGTATTGACTTTTATATAAAGTTTTATACCCGCAAAGTTTTATAGCGTATTCCGCCGTAATAATTACCGCGAATGAAACGGACATAAAACCCGTTAAAACCGTAAAACGGTTTAAAAGACCGCGCCGCCCGACGGAAATCCGTCGGGCGGCGCGGCTTAAATAAAATCGTTTTTAAAACTGGTCTTTATACGCTTTTCCGAATTTGAAAGCGGGAACCTTGGATTCGGCAATCTTAATTTTTTCACCCGTTTTGGGATTGATGCCTTCTCTCGCGGCTTTTTCTTTCACTTCGAAAGAACCGAAACCGGAAATCTGGATTTTTTCTCCGTTTTTCAGACCGTCGGTTATCGCTGCGATAAATCCGTCGAGCGCGTTCCCGGCGTCCTTTAACGTCAAGCCGGCGTTGTTTGCTATTGCCCTTACCAATTCAATTTTATTCATATCACAACCTCCTCAGTTTGATATATGTATTATACCATATTTAGGAAATATTTCAAGGGAAATATTAAAGTTTTTAAAAAAATTGTCTGAACGCCCGCTTATAGCGCCATATTTTTCTTCCGTACCGCTATTTACTTGACTTTTTTCGGCGTTTATTTTACAATTATGCAAAATTATGTTAAACGAAACGGCAAAAAAATTAAACGATATTTCACGCTTTACCGAATCGCACGCTAAAAACAAAGCGTCGGTTTTCACAAGGTTTTACGCGGGGAATATCAAGGATAAACTCGCGGCGGTAATAAACACGCTCGCTCCTAACGGAAAAATAGCGGCGGTATTTACCGACCGTTCTTTTGCCGCGTTCGGCGAACTAACCGCCGCGCTCGTATCTTCTTTTTCGGGCAGTATGTCGCGGGTTATACTGAAAGACGGCGTTCCGACCGTAAAAGACGCGGGCGCGCTCCTTTCCGCCGCGGAAGACGCGCGCTTTATTCTCGCGTTCGACGCCGATTTCTACGGACTTGCCGCCTACGCCGCCACGGTCGCCCACGTTCCCGCCGTGCTCGCGGTAAACAATCCGGGGTTTCGGGAAGTCGTGCCGTCTCGCACTCTTTTAAGAAACGGCGGCTGCTATGATTACGTTAAAGTCCGCGCGCCGCGCTACGTTTTATTAGACGAGAACGTTTATAAAACGCTCGACGTCCCCGCGGTTTATTCTTCCGTGATAGGCAGACTGTCTGATTTCACCGATTACAGAATCGCCTGCGCGGTAAAAAAATACGACGCGGATAAACGGGCGTATTCCGTGCTTAAAGACGCGGTCTCTTCCGCTTTCGGAGTGTTTACCCTATCTGCCGAAAAACGCGCGGAATCGTTGCTGTATTCAAAATTCAAAGCCGAACTCGCTAATCTCGCCACCGACGGCGCGCTGTCGGACTTTTCCGCGTTTAAAAACGCTTCGCGGCTGTGCGTTTCGTCGGACAATACCGCGGAAAGCGAATCGCTCTATATCCTTTGCAGAATAATGGGGTTATACAACCTTTATTTTTCGGGGAGATACGACGACGTGCTTGAAATTCCCGATTATCTCTCGCGCGCGGACAAGGTTACGGAAACGGCTAAATGCGAAGAAGCGTCCGTTCTGCGCGGGCTGAAAGCCCAATGCGAATTATATTCGCAAATGAGAAAAACGACGGACAGACTGAAAAACGTATTAAAAGACGAAATATGCGCGCAAAATTCCGTGGCGGAAAAGACCGTTAAAACGTATTTTGCTCTGGGCGGCAAAGACGGCTCGGATAAAAAAATCATAGATTTTGCGGTAAAACATTCGGGGGATTTGCCCGATTGTTTCAACGGAATGACTCTCGTGCGCGAAAGCGGTATAGGAGAATATATTTAAAATTCCCTCCGCGCCTTTAACGATAGTCTTCAGTTTATTGAAAACTGCGGCGTTTTACGTAACACCCCTTTTTTCTTATTCGATTCACGCCATTCCTTTAATGCCGTTCCTTTAATATTGTATCCGTGCGATTTTGAGTTTTTAAATAATATGGGCGCGGTATCGCTAAAAGCGATACCGCGCCTTTTCTTACGACGCGAAAAGCGGACGCAAAATTATCAAACTTAGCTGGAGGAACGGCGACGGACAAACGTGCGGATAAAAATAAAAGGCGCGTTTTAAACGCGCCTTTATGTTTTCTCTTTCCGTTCGTTAATTATTTAACGATTTTGGAAACAACGCCGGAACCGACCGTTCTGCCGCCTTCACGGATAGCGAAACGGAGACCTTCTTCCATAGCGATGGGGGTTATGAGTTTGACGTCCATTTTAATGTTGTCGCCGGGCATAACCATTTCAACGCCTTCGGGGAGTTGGATAGAACCGGTAACGTCGGTCGTTCTGAAATAGAACTGAGGACGATAGTTGTTGAAGAACGGGGTATGTCTGCCGCCTTCTTCTTTGGTAAGGATATACACCTGACCTTCGAATTCGGTGTGGGGATGAACGGAACCGGGTTTAGCGATAACCTGTCCGCGTTCGATATCCTTTCTGTCGATACCACGGAGAAGCGCACCGACGTTGTCGCCTGCCTGCGCTTCGTCGAGAGTCTTTCTGAACATTTCGAGACCGGTAATAACGGTGGTCTTCTTTTCTTCGGTAAGACCGACGATTTCAGCGGGATCGTTGACTTTCGCAACACCACGTTCTACTCTGCCGGTAGCAACGGTACCACGACCGGAAATGGTCATAACGTCTTCTACGGGGAGCAGGAAGGGTTTAGCGTCGTCTCTGACGGGCGTCGGGATATAAGAATCGATAGCGTCCATCAATTCGAAAATGCATTTGCATTCAGCCGAATTCTTGATTTCGTCCGCAGTGTGGTCGCCCTGAGCGTATTCGAGCGCTTTGAGAGCGGAACCCTTGATGATGGGGGTTTTGTCTCCGGGGAATCCGTATTCGGTGAGCAGATCTCTGACTTCCATTTCGACGAGTTCGAGAAGTTCGGGATCGTCGAGTTGGTCGCATTTGTTAAGGAATACTACGATATAAGGCACGCCGACCTGACGAGCGAGAAGAATATGTTCTCTGGTCTGGGGCATGGGTCCGTCGGTAGCGGCAACGACGAGAATAGCACCGTCCATCTGCGCGGCGCCGGTAATCATGTTTTTAACATAGTCGGCGTGTCCCGGGCAGTCAACGTGAGCGTAGTGGCGGTTAGCCGTCTGATACTCAACGTGAGCGGTGTTAATCGTAATACCTCTCGCTTTCTCTTCGGGAGCCTTATCGATTTCGTCGTATCTCATTTTCTGAGCTTCGCCGAAAGCGGAAAGGGTCATCGTGATAGCGGCGGTAAGAGTGGTCTTGCCGTGGTCAACGTGACCGATAGTGCCGATGTTAACGTGCGGTTTGCTTCTGTCAAATTTAGCCTTTGCCATTATTGTTTCCTCCAATAAATCTTAAAATAATGTTTTTTTATTTTTGTTTTTTTATAAAGTTATTTTAATTTTACAATAAAAAGTTTTAATTGTCAACGATTATTACGCTTTTTTACCTATAATCTTCTCTGCGACCGATTTAGGAACTTCCGCATAGTGGTCGAACTGCATAGTGTAGTTGCCTCTGCCCTGCGTTCTCGAACGCAAGTCGGTAGCGTAACCGAACATTTCCGCGAGCGGAATATGCGCGTCGATGACCTTTATTCCGTTTCTGTCTTCCGTTCCCTGAATAATTCCGCGGCGGGCAGTAACGTTGCCCATTATGTCGCCGAAGTATGCTTCGGGGGTGAGAATTTCGACTTTCATAACCGGTTCTAAAAGCACACATTTCGCTTTCTGCAAACCGTCTTTAAGAGCCATAGAACCCGCGATTTTGAACGCCATTTCGGACGAGTCGACGTCGTGATAACTTCCGTCGTAAACGGTAACTTTGAAATCGACTACTTCGTAGCCCGCTAAAATACCGTTTTTGGCGGCTTCCTGAATACCCTTGTTGACAGGCTGAATAAATTCTTTCGGGATAGAACCGCCGACCGTTTCGTCTACGAATTCGTAACCTTTACCCGGTTCCTGCGGTTCGAGACGGATTTTACAATGCCCGTACTGACCGTGGCCGCCCGTCTGACGTTTGAACAAGCCTTCCGCTTCGACAGCCTGACGGATAGTTTCTTTATAAGCAACCTGCGGCTTGCCGACGTTCGCTTCCACTCTGAATTCGCGAAGCAATCTGTCCACGATTATTTCAAGGTGAAGTTCGCCCATACCCGCGATAATGGTCTGCCCCGTTTCGCTGTCGGTGTAAGTTTTGAAAGACGGATCTTCTTCCGCGAGTTTCGCGAGAGCGAAACCCATTTTTTCCTGTCCCGCTTTGGTTTTAGGTTCGATGGCGACCTGAATAACGGGGTCGGGGAATTCCATCTTTTCGAGAATTATAGGATGGTTTTCATCGCAGAGCGTATCGCCCGTCGTAGTATCTTTAAGACCTACGAGCGCGCATATTTCGCCCGCCGCGACTTCTTCCACTTCTTCTCTGTGGTTGGCGTGCATACGCAATATTCTCGCAACTCTCTCTTTCTTGCCCTTGACGCTGTTATAGACGTAAGAACCCGTCTTTAACACGCCCGAATAAGCGCGGAAGAACGCGAGTTTACCCACGAACGGGTCGGTCATAATCTTGAACGCAAGCCCGCAGAACGGTTCGTCTATGGACGGTTTTCTGTCCTCTTCCGCTCCGTCGGGAGTAGTGCCGGTGATATGACCTACGTCGGTGGGGCTGGGAAGATAATCGACGATAGCGTCAAGAAGGTTCTGAACGCCTTTGTTCTTATAAGACGAGCCGCAAAGAACGGGCGTAACTTTCATAGCGAGCGTAGCCGCTCTCAGACCCTTTTTGATTTCTTCTTCGGACAGATCGCCCGTTTCGAAGAATTTCTCCATAAGCGCGTCGTCCGTTTCGGCGGCGACTTCGAGAATCATCTGACGGTATTTTTCCACGTCCGCTTTCATATCGTCGGGGACATCGGTTACTTCGATTTCCTTGCCCAGATCGTCTTTATAGATATCCGCTTTTTTCGTTATGATATCCACGACGCCCTTGAACGTATCTTCTTTTCCGATGGGGAGAAGAATAGGAATAGCGTTGGTATGAAGTCTTTCGTGCATCATATCTATCGCGTTAAAGAAGTTTGCGCCGTTGATATCCATCTTGTTGACGTAAGCGATACGGGGGACTCTGTATTTGTCCGCCTGACGCCATACCGTTTCGCTCTGGGGTTCGACGCCGCCTTTCGCGCAGAAAGTGGCAACCGCGCCGTCTAAAACGCGAAGCGATCTTTCGACTTCGACGGTGAAGTCGACGTGTCCCGGCGTATCTATTATGTTGATACGGTGATTTTTCCAGTAGCAGGTGGTCGCCGCGCTGGTAATCGTTATACCCCTTTCCTGTTCCTGAACCATCCAGTCCATAGTGGCTGCGCCCTCGTGGACTTCGCCGAGTTTATGGGTTTTGCCGGTGTAGAACAGAATACGTTCGGTGGTAGTGGTTTTACCCGCGTCGATATGCGCCATTATGCCGATGTTACGCGTCGTACTTAAATCAAATTCCTTAGGCATAAAAACTTCTCCTGATTAAAAGCGGTAATGCGCGAACGCTCTGTTCGCTTCCGCCATTCTGTGGGTGTCTTCTTTCTTTTTGACGGCGTTTCCGGTGTTATTGAAAGCGTCTACGAGTTCCGCCGAAAGGCGCGCGCTCATTTCTCTTTCATTTCTCTTTCTCGCCGCCGCGACGAGCCAGCGTATCGCAAGCGTCTGTCTGCGTTCCGGTCTGATTTCGATAGGCACCTGATAGTTTGCGCCGCCTACTCTCCTTGCCTTGACTTCTACCATAGGCATAATGTTGTTGAGCGCGGTGCTGAACATTTCCTTGGGGTCCTGACCAACCTTTTCGGCAGCGGTCGTAAACGCATCGTAAACGATACTCTGCGCAACGCCCTTTTTGCCGTCGAGCATAACCTGATTGATAAGTTTGGTAACGACTTTATCGTTATACACGGGATCGGGCAAAACGTCTCTTTTTGCTATATTGCCTCTTCTTGGCATATTTTAATCCTCCTTTAAATTTTTTCGCCCTTTTTCAGGGCGGCTTTAAGGGTAAACCCTTTTTTGTACGGCTATCGCTTGCCTTTATTTTTCCGCTCGTACGCCCGTTAAGGCGCGACCGTCTTTAATAAGGTAGCGAACCTTCTGCCTTGCGGCATACTGCCTACTTTATCGGGCTGATTTTCCGAATATCCGAATTAAGTAGGTTTGATTAAATAAACGTCCGTAGCGGCGTAAGCCGTTTTTCAGCGTTTATTTAGGTCTTTTAGCGCCGTATCTGGAACGAGCCTGTCTGCGTTTCGCAACGCCGGCAGTATCCAGCGCGCCGCGTATGATATGATATCTTACGCCCGGCAGGTCTTTAACCCTGCCGCCGCGGATAAGAACCGAACTGTGTTCCTGCAAGTTGTGTCCTTCGCCGGGAATATAGACGATACCTTCCGCCTTGTTAGTCAGTCTTACTCTGGCGATTTTTCTGAGCGCCGAGTTAGGCTTTTTGGGGGTAGTGGTAGTTACCGACAAGCAAACGCCGCGTTTCTGAGGACATTCGTCCAGAATCGGGGATTTCGACTTATAAGTAATCTGCTTTCTGCCCTGTCTGATTAACTGTTGAATTGTTGGCATATCGAACCTCCTTATTTTTTTGGATATCGGAAAACGGATTCGGAAGACCGTTTTACACCGTAATCGGCGTCGGGACGATTTTGTCCCGACAGAGTAATATTTTACCATTAAACCGCGCAATAGTCAAACAAAAAACGTGCGATTAACGATATTTTAAGCGCGCTGCCGCTTTGAAAACACGCTTTTTCGCGGCGCGACGCAATCTCCGCCGCGCGACGCGCGTGTTTCGCGCGCGACGGAAAATTCAAGCGACCTGTTTCGCGGATTTTATTCCGCTTTTTCCGCGTTTGTTCTGGTTATGACCGTCTGCGGAGAAACGTTCTTATAGTCTTTTATTCCCGTACCCGCGGGTATGAGTTTACCTATAATTACGTTTTCTTTAAGCCCCAGAAGCGGGTCTATCTTGTTCTTGATAGCGGCTTCGGTAAGCACTCTCGCGGTTTCCTGGAAAGACGCCGCGGAAAGGAAACTCTCTTTCGCGAGTGCGGCTTTGGTAATACCGAGAAGTATACGTTTGCCCTGCGGCGGACGCAAGCCCGCGTCGAGCGCTTTCATCGTTTCTTCTTCGAATCTGGGCAAATCCACCTTTTCACCGGGGAGAATATCCGTGTCGCCGGGGTTTTCCACCTGAACTTTCTTCATCATCTGGCGAACGATTATTTCGACGTGTTTGTCGTTTATGTCGACGCCCTGTCCGCGGTAAACGCTCTGAATTTCTTTAAGAATATAATCCTGAACGCCTTTTATACCCTTGGTTTTCAATATATCCTGCGGATACACCGAGCCGTTGGTGAGAACGGTGCCGGGTTCTACCCTGTCGCCGCTCTTTACGATGACGCCCGTTCCGAAGGGTATGGTGTAATCTTTGGTTTCGCCCTCGTCGGTCGCGACGACGACGTGAATAATTTTGTCTTTTTCTTCGATCCTGGCTACGCCGCTGTGTTCGCACACGATAGCCGCGCGTTTAGGCCGTCTCGCTTCGAAAAGTTCCTCGACTCTGGGAAGACCTTGCGTGATATCGCCCGTACTCGCTATACCGCCGGTATGGAACGTTCTCATCGTAAGTTGCGTACCCGGTTCGCCTATGGACTGCGCCGCGATTATGCCGACCGCTTCGCCCACCTGAACGGGGGTATTGTTCGCCATATTTTTGCCGTAACACTTCGCGCATACGCCCGTCTTGGATTTGCAGGTGAAAATACTTCTTATCTCCACTTCTTCCACGCCCGCTTTAACGATTTCGTCCGCCATGTCTTCGGAAATCATTTCGCCGGCTTTCACCATAACTTCCTGCGTTACGGGATTGACGACGTCGGAGACGACGAATCTGCCCGCAATGCGGTCGCGCAATCCTTCGATTACTTCGCCCTTGCTGCCCGTAATAGCCCTGACTTTTACGCCCTTGGGCGCTTCGCCAAGGCTTGCGAAACAGTCGTCTTCTTTTACGATAACTTCCTGCGAGACGTCTACGAGACGGCGGGTAAGATAACCGGAGTCCGCCGTTTTAAGAGCGGTATCCGCGAGACCTTTACGTCCGCCGTGCGACGAAATGAAGTATTCCAGAACGGAAAGTCCTTCGCGGAAGCACGATTTGACGGGGATTTCTATCGTTTTGCCGTTCGGGTCGGTCATCAGACCGCGCATACCGGCAAGTTGTTTTATCTGGTCGATAGAACCGCGGGCGCCGGAGTTCGCCATCATAAGTATGGGGTTGAACTCGTCGAGAGTGCCTTGAAGTTCTTTGGTAACGTCGTCCGTCGCCTGTTTCCAGATGGACACGACTTTCTTGTATCTTTCGTCGTCGGTGATAAAGCCTTTTTTGAAAAGGTTTTCCACTTTAAGAACGTGTTCTTCGGCGGCTTTAAGTATTTCGGGTTTATGCGCGGGCATGTGCATATCGAACACGGACGTGGTTATCGCGCCTATCGTCGAATATTTGAAACCTAACGCCTTTATTTTATCGAGCACGTCCGCCGCGCAACTCGCGCCGTGGCGTTTAAAGCACGCGCCGACGATTTTCTGCAAATCTTTCTTGCCGACGAGTTTGTCTATTTCGTATTTCAACGCGTCCTGCTTCGTCTCTCTCGAAGTAAAGCCCAAATCCTGCGGAATCGCTTCGTTGAAGATAATCTTGCCGACCGTGGTTTTCACTCTGCCGGTAACCTTTTCTCCGTCCACGTCCATTACGCGCCTTACCACGATTTCGTCCTGCAAGCCGATTTTCTTGGTCTGATACGCCATAACCGCTTCTTCGGGCGAAGAATAGGAAACGGTGTATTCGGGTACGCCGTACAATTCGCCGTTTTCGTCTTCGCGTCTGTCGGCGTTGTACTTATGCCCTATTTTCCTGCGGATTAGCGTAAGGTAATAAGAACCCATAACCATATCCTGCGTGGGACTCATAACGGGCTTGCCGTCTGATAGTTTCAGTATGTTGTTGGACGCGAGCATTAAAAATCTCGCTTCCGCCTGCGCTTCGATTGATAACGGAACGTGAACAGCCATCTGGTCGCCGTCGAAGTCGGCGTTGAACGCACCGCAGACGAGCGGGTGCAGTTTTATCGCCCTGCCTTCGATAAGCACGGGTTCGAACGCCTGTATAGATAATCTGTGCAGCGTAGGCGCGCGGTTCAGCATAACTGGGTGATCTTTTATAACCCCTTCGAGCACGTCCCAGACTACGGTCTTCATTTTTTCGACCGTGCGTTTGGCGTTCTTTATGTTGTGGCAGACGTTGGTCTCCACGAGTTTTTTCATAACGAACGGCTTGAACAGTTCGATCGCCATCTCTTTGGGCAGACCGCATTGATAGAGTTTGAGTTCCGGTCCTACGACTATAACCGAACGACCGGAATAGTCTACGCGCTTTCCGAGAAGGTTCTGACGGAATCTTCCCTGTTTGCCGCGGAGCATTCCGGAGAGTGATTTGAGTTCTCTGTTGCCCGCGCCGGAAATGGCTTTGCCGCGCCTGCCGTTATCGATAAGCGCGTCAACCGCTTCCTGCAACATTCTCTTTTCGTTTCTGATGATTATTTCGGGCGCGCCGAGTTCCATCAGTTTCTTTAAGCGGTTGTTTCTGTTGATAACCCTGCGGTAAAGGTCGTTAAGGTCGGACGTGGCGAATCTGCCGCCGTCGAGTTGCACCATCGGGCGCAGTTCGGGCGGAATAACGGGCAGAACGTCTAATATCATCCATTCGGGACGGTTGCCCGATTTTCTGAACGCTTCTATTATCTCAATCCTTTTTACCGCGCGGATTCTTCTCTGTCCCGACGTGTTTTCGTCTATGATTTTTTTGGTTTCTTCGCTTTCCTTGTCAAGGTCGATAGCCATAAGAAGTTCTTTTATGGCTTCCGCTCCCATACCCGTTTTAAATGAACCCGTGCCGTACTGCTGTTCGTACTCCATCTTTTCGCGGTCGTTGATGACCTGCTTATAAGTAAGCGGAGTTTCGCCGGGGTCTAAAACGACGTGGCTCGCAAAATAAAGAACCTGTTCCAACGCTTTGGGGCTCATATCGAGCATAAGTCCTATTCTCGACGGAACACCCTTAAAGTACCATATATGCGAAACGGGCGCGGCGAGTTCTATGTGCCCCATACGGTCGCGGCGGACTTTGCTCTTGGTAACTTCTACGCCGCACTTGTCGCAGATGATGCCTTTATAGCGTACGCGTTTGTATTTTCCGCAATGGCACTCCCAATCCTTGGTCGGTCCGAAAATCCTTTCGCAGAACAGACCGCCCATTTCGGGTTTCTGCGTTCTGTAATTTATGGTTTCGGGCTTGGTAACTTCGCCGTAAGACCAACTCCTTATTTTTTCGGGAGACGCGACTCCTATCTGTATCGAATCGAAATTGTTAAGTTCAAACATTATATCTCCGCTCCTTATTCTTTATCTTCGTCATCGTCGTCGAAATCGTCGTAGAGATAATCGCCGTCGGGAACGGTGGTGTCTATCTCCTCGTCGTCGTCTTCGAACATAGTGTCGTCGATGTTGAAATCGTCGTCGATATTGATATCGACGTCTTCGTCGTCGACGAATACGGGCGCCTCGTCTCCCGCTTCCTGATTAGCGAAATCTTCGAGAGACACTTCTTCGCGGTGTTCTTTCTCGCGGAACGCGGGCGTATCGTCGTAATCGCTTTCCATAAGGTCTTTAAGCGAAAGTTCTTCTTTGTTTTCGGTAAGCACTTTCATATCGAGCGCGAGCGACTGCAATTCTTTGAGCAGAACCTTGAACGCTTCGGGAATACCCGGTTCGCTGATGTTGGTGCCTTTGACTATGGATTCGTAAGTTTTTACCCTGCCGACAACGTCGTCGGATTTTACGGTGAGAATTTCCTGCAGAATGTGCGCCGCGCCGTACGCTTCGAGCGCCCAGACTTCCATTTCGCCGAAACGCTGTCCGCCGAACTGCGCTTTGC
>CAMEHL010000017.1 GCA_945917475.1 uncultured Clostridia bacterium
CTTTGCCGCGTTGCTTTTGTCGGTAACGGTTGCGTTCGGTTATTACTTTATTGTTACCGCCCGTTACGAACTTGACGATGATAAACTCGTTGATCTGGAACGGGGTATGATTTTTTACGATTGCAACGGGAACGTTATTGACGAACAGACCGACGGTGTTCCCGTTACCGAAATAGACGATTTACCAGAGCATCTGCTCAACTCGTTTATTGCGATTGAAGACAAAAGGTTTTACAGCCATAACGGAACGGATAAAAAGGCTCTTTTAAGGGCAACGCTTAATAACGTTAAAGCGTTTTCTTTTAAGGAAGGCGCGTCTACTATAAGTCAGCAACTCATAAAAAACACTCATTTGACTTCGGAAAAAACGCTTAAAAGAAAACTTATTGAAATAAAACTTTCGAGACAACTCGAAAAAAAATACGAAAAAAAGGAAATTCTTGAAAAATACCTTAACACGATATATTTCGGCGACAACAATTACGGAATAACGAAAGCCGCCCGCGCATATTTCGGCAAATCCCCGTCTGAACTCGATATTAACGAAAGCGCAGCGCTTGCGGGGCTCGTTAAAGCGCCGTCCGTTTATTCCCCTTTTGCAGACAAAGAAAAGTGCAACGAGAGAAAAAACGTTGTTCTGAAAGAAATGTACGAACAAAATTTTATAAGCGAACAAGATTACTTAAAATATAAAGATAAAAAAATAATAACGGCGGAAAAAGAAACGGATAACTACGGATATTTATATCAGATAAAAAAAGAACTACGAAAGTTTTCCGACGAAAGCGCTTATAAGGCAAAAAAATTCAACGTTTATACCGCTTACAATCCCGTAATGCAAAGTTATATAGAAGAACTTTTAAAAACCGACGACGGAACGGCTAAATCGGCGATAATTCTGAATGCAAAAGGCGAAATTTGCGCGTTTTGGTCAAACGTTCCCGAATCAAAAAGGTGTCCCGGTTCCACGATTAAACCGTTGCTCGTTTACGCGCCCGCATACGAAAACGGAACAATTTATCCCTGCACGAAAATTAACGACGAGAAAACGGATTTTTCGGGTTATTCGCCTTCGAATTACGGCGATAAATATTACGGAAAAGTTACTGTCAGAGAATCACTTGCAAAAAGTCTCAACGTGTGCGCCGTAAAACTGCTCAACGATACGGGCGTAAACAAATCTCTTGCATATCTTAAAAAAACCGATATAGAAATAACCGAAAACGACGATTCTCTCGCTCTTGCACTCGGTTGTACCGAGAAAGGTGCGACTCTTAAAGAAATAACGGCGGCATACCGTGTGTTTCAGAATTCGGGCGAATATTCGTCCCCCTTCTGCGTTTCAAAAGTCGTCGACGAAAACGATAATACACTATTACAGAGTAATCCCGACAAAAAACAAATATTTTCAGAAGGAACGGCAAATCTGATAAACGACGCTCTAAACCTTTGCGTAAAGGAAGGAACGGCAAAAAAACTCTCGTTTACGGGCGTTCCTTTATGCGCAAAAACGGGTACGGTCGGCGACGAAAACGGGAATACCGACGCTTATTCCGTCTCATACAACAACGAGTTTGTTTTAGGAATATGGTTCGGAGCGAAAGATAAAACAAAGATGGACAATTCCGTAACTGGCGGAACGATGCCGTCCGTTGCGGCTGCTAATATCTGGGAAAAAATTTACAAAGGGAAAACTCCGCCCGAACTGAACATTGGCGGAGGAACAGTCAATAAAGAAATAGACAGGATAAGTTACGATAAAGACGATAAGGTTTTGCTTGCCGACCCTGCGTCTCCGCCGCGTTACAGGTTACGTGCGATTTTCTCCGAAAACAACGTTCCGAAAGAAGTTTCTTCTTTATTTACCCGTCCTATGATTGAAATACCGAAAATATCAGTAAATCAAAATGAAATTCGCATAAGATTATGTCAGACAGAATACTTTGAAACACTTATAATAAGAGAATCTCCCGAAATAACCGTATACGATTCTTTAACGGACGGAAAAACCGATTTTATTACCGATACCCTTTCGGATGATAAAGAATATTCGTATTTTGTAATCGCGTACTATTTAGACGGAAAAGAAAAACGCTTCGGTGAAAAAGCGTTTATCGGTAAAGTTAAAATATGCGCCGCCCCCATTCCCGACGACGGAAAAACCGACTGGTGGGAAGACGAATTTGCCTAATGGTTAAATTCGAGAAAAAATATAATACTAAAAATTATAATACTTTAGTTTGTAACGTTAAGACGAATATGGATTATAATTCTATACACTCTATATCTTTCATCGCTTCCGAAATAAGACCTTCAACATCTAACCTGTTTTCTGCGGCGATTACCTTGCGTAAATCGGGTTTAATTGCCGGAAACCTTGGCAGAAACACGGTGCAACAATCTTCGTAAGGCAAAATGGAAGTATCGTAAGTGTCAATTTTTTTTGCAATTTCTATTATGTCAAGTTTATCGAACATAACGAGCGGTCTTAATACGGGTAATTTTTCTACTACGGAATTAGACGAAGTTATACTTTCGATAGTCTGGCTTGCCACTTGTCCCAGACTTTCTCCCGTGATGATTGCCTGGTCGCCAAGCCGTACGGACAGCCTTTCAGCGATTCTCATCATAAACCTGCGCATAAGCGTTATCATAAATTCTTCAGGGCAGTTTTTATGAATCGCTTCCTGTATGTGCGTAAACGAAACGACGTATAAGTTTATTCCCCCGTTAAAGTCGCCTATCCTTTTAGTAAGGTCGATAACTTTCTGTTTTGCGGCTTCTCCCGTATACGGGAAACTGTGAAAATGCAGACAGTCTATTTTCATCCCGCGCTTGCAAGTCAGATATCCCGCGACGGGACTGTCTATTCCGCCCGAAATAAGCAGAAGTCCTTTCCCTGCCGCACCGACGGGCATTCCGCTTAAACAATGTATAATGTCAGTATAAACGAATGTATTACCGTCTTCTCTTATATCGACGTTAACCGTAAATTGCGGATTTTTAACGTCCACTTTAAGCGACGGGTATTCCGCGAGAATATCTCCGCCGAGAGTACGGGAAACAGCCATAGAATCCATTTCAAAAGTTTTATCAGCCCTGTTGGTTTCTACCTTAAAAGTTCCCTTTTTGTCGGCACAAAGAGAAATCGCCGCTTTCATAATCTCATTATAATCGTTTTTCACGACGAAAGACGTACTGACCGTATGTATTCCCGCTATTTTGCCGAGTTTTTCGATAATCTCCTTATAATCTTCGTCAGAATAATTCTCTATAAGATAGCGACTGTGCATTACTCTCAGATCGTGTTTAATATCGGACAGAGAATTCTGAATATTTTTTTGCAACAGTTTTTCGAAAAAACCGCGGTTTTTCCCTTTTAAGTGTATCTCACAGTATCTGACTATTATAGCCTTTTCCATTATTTCATCATCCTTTTTAGACTTGCGGCGGACTCGTTTGCCGCTTTTACGAATTCTTTTGCTTCGTCAAGCGTATTCTCAACCGAAAAACTCACTCTTATAACCCCGTCAAGCACGTCTTTCGGGTATCCGCAGGCTTCTATTACTCTGCTGTAACGGTTTTTGGCGGAACAAGCCGAGCCGTTGCCGACTATCACGTTTCGGTTTTCAAGCATATGCATTAGCACTTCGCCACGAACGCCGACCGCAGAAACCGAAAGGATATACGGACTACAATTTTCGCCTGAAATTACCGAGAATAAGTTTTCGTCGAGATTTTCGGTAACGTATTTTTTTATTTCCGACACCTTTACGTAATTTTCTTTAATCGCAGAATAGTGTTCTTTCCCCGCATATTCGAAAACTTTTATTCCGAAAACGTTTTCCGTGCCGCTCCTTTGCCCGTTTTCCTGTCCGCCGCCGAATACGAGCGGAGACAGGTTTAGTTTTTTCTTTTTTATAAGCGCGCCCGTACCTTTAAGTCCGTTTATTTTGTGAGAACTGACGCTATATAAATCTATATCGTCAGATAACGAAACCGGGATTTTCCCGTAAGCCTGCACCCCGTCCGAGTGGAAAACAATATTCGGATTAAGGCTTTTTATTTTATTTGCGAGAGCGTTGATATCGTTTATCGCACCCGTTTCGTTATTGACGTGCATTATCGATACGAAATCTACCCGATTGTCGGTAATTAAGGATAAAAGTTCTTTTTCGTTGACACTGCCGTCTTTGTTTAATCCGCAAAAAAATACGGTATTATTTCTGTTTTTTTGTTCGATAAAACATTTAATCACGGCGGAATGTTCGCCCTTATCCGTAACGAAAACGCCGCGCTTTACCGCTCCGAAAATAGCGTTGTTATCGCTTTCCGAACCGCAGGAAGTAAAAACGACTTCGTACTTGGTTTCGGATAAACCGAGATTTCTTAAAACAGAACTTCTCGCCGTTTTCAGCGAGTTATTGCAATATAATCCGCCGCGGTACAACGCGGAAGGGTTGAAAAAATTTTCGTTATTGAATTCTGCCGCCTTTGAAAGCGCCGTTGCCGACGGCTTGGTTGTAGCGGCGTTATCAAAATAAATCATCGTAGATTTTGCGTCCGTTTTGTTGTTTATTTTTGTTGGCGTTTTTTGTTCAGAAGTTCCTGGTCGAGCACGGTTCTTTTTGAAAATTTCAGCACGTTTGCTATAAAGGTTTCGGAACATTCCAGAACGAACATCTGTTTATTACCGGCGGTATTGGCAACTATATAATAAAAATCCTTGCCTTCGTCCGGTTGCGAATTAGACGTTAAAATTTTGCATTTCACATCGGGCATAAGCGAGTATCTCTCGTAAGATTCAGAGCCGAAAAGCCCTATTTTCTCTATGTCCGACGTGTCGAAACTGATTAAATGCTTTCTCTTGTAATTTTTGATTACTTTTGAAAATCTTATAGAACCTGTGATAAAAGTATAGTCGAAGTCCACGTAAATTTTATCTTTGAACTTTCCCAAAAGAACACCCGAAACGATAAACATAGCGAGCGGTATCAGCGAAAAAATAAGCGAACCGATTAAATTATTTAAATCGATGAAAAAAGTAAAACTCAGGATTCCCCAAATAACCGCAAAAACGTAGGAAATAACCATAAATACTTTTGTGAGATAATACTTACGGCTTGCCGACCCCGCGCCTTGCATCCTTGCCGTTTCTTCATAAAAAACGTCCTGCATATTTTCTCCTTTAACAGAAATTTTATTTTAATGTAACGATAGTAACGCCGTTTTCGCCTTCGCCGTATCTTCCGCGGCGGAATTCCTTAACGTTCTTATCTGTTTTTAAATAATTTCTTACCGCTTTAAGCAAAATCCCTTCGCCTACGCCGTGGATAATTTTGATTTCTTCAAGATTAAAGCGCACCGCCTGATCGATAAAGTTTTCTAGTTCGGTCAACGCTTCGAGAGACGTTTTACCTACGACGTTGAGTTCCGCTTTCGGATTGCCCATCGCCGACGGGCGGTTGATTTTAACGGTTTCGGTGGTTTCAGCGTCCTTTTCGTTGTTGAAAAGGTCTTTTAATTTTACGACGGTTTTTATATCGCCGATCAGCACTTCCGCTTCGCCCTTTTCATTTTTGATCTTAACTATTTTGGCATAAGAGCCGAGCGATTTTACGTAAACCCTGTCGCCCGCATTTGTATTTTTTAAATCCGCTTTTACGAGTTCTAACGGTTCGTCTTCGTTTTCGGCGGAGAGATATTTGCTGTTCTTTAATCTGTTTTTAAGCGCGCTCGCCCTTATTACTTCTTTGCTTTCAAGTCCCGCGGCGCGCAGTATTCCTTTAAGTTCGTCTATTATTTCTTCCGCTTCGGATAGTTTTTCCGCTACTATTCTCTTTGTTTCTTGTCTTGCGGACTGATAAATTTTTTCGCGTTCTTTTACAATCCGTTCTTTTTCCGCTTTAATTGCCGCTAATTCCGCGTCTTTTTCATTTTTTATACGTTCTAAAAGTTCCTTTTCCGCTTCAGCGGAAAGCCTTTCTTCTTCCGCCTTTTTCAAAACGTTTTCAAACGATATTTTTTCCGTCGAAAGATACGAAGTCGCTTCTTCGATAATATCGCGATCAAGACCGAGCGTTTTTGATATTTCTATCGCGTTCGAACTGCCGGGAATTCCTATGTTAATCTTATAAAGCGGACGGAGAGTTGCGGCGTCGAATTCCATACAGGCGTTCATTATCCTTTCGTTTGTGAAAGCAAACTCTTTTAGTCTGGAATAATGAGTCGTGATTATACCGAAACAGTTGAGTTTAATGAGTCTGTTGATAATAGCGAGCGCAAGCGCGCTTCCTTCTTCGGGATCTGTTCCCGCGCCGATTTCGTCAATAAGAACGAGACTTTTATCGTCTAAAACGTTAAGAATATTTATAAGGTTTTTAACGTGCGACGAAAAGGTTGATAAATCTTGTTCTATGCTTTGCTCGTCGCCTATATCCGAATACACTCCGCTGTAAACGGAAATAACGCTTTCTTCTTCTGCCGGAATATATAATCCGCTCATCGCCATAAGCGAAAACAAACCGACGAGTTTAAGAGTAACCGTTTTACCGCCCGTATTAGGACCGGTTATCAAAAGGAAATTATAATCTTTTCCAAGTCGAACGGAAACGGGCACGACTTTATCTTTCGCAATAAGAGGGTGCCTTCCTTTCTTTACGTCGATTATACCTTTATCGTTCAACAAAGGATAAGTACATTTATTGTCGAAAGAATAGGCGGCTCGGGCAAACGCGTTGTCGATTTCAACGAGATTTTCGGCGTTATACCTTATTGCGTCAGACATAAACGTAACCTTTTCCGACAGTAATTGTAATATTTTTCTTATTTCCTCCTGCTCGTCGAAAGTAGCGCGTTTAAGGTCGTTGTTAAGTTCGATAACGATTTCCGGTTCTATAAAAACCGTTGCGCCCGAAGCCGACTGGTCGTGTATAAAACCTTTAACCTGACTTCTGTATTCGCTTTTTACGGGAATAACGTATCTGTTCTGTCGCATGGTAACGACGGAATCCTGCATAATTTTTCCCAGACTCCCGTGCATATACGCAGTGAGTTGATTGCGGATTCTTGCGTTTATATCCCTTATGCTTTTTCTGATTGAATATAATTTGGGAGACGCGGTATCGCTTATCTCGTCTTCCGAAATTATTTTGGAAGTTATTTCTTTCTCAAATTCGGGATTCACGTAAAGTCTCGAACAAACTTCTTTTATATACGGAACGCCGTCGTCGTTTACCGACGCCACCGAAGACTTCATAAGCCTCGAACTTTTAAGATTTTCGGCAATTCTCAGAAGTTCCGCATTATTCAATACCCCGCCCATATCGACGCGTTTTAATTGTTCGGTAACGTCGGAAAAATAATAAATTCCGCCAACGCCGTATTGATATAAAAGTTTATACGCTTCGGCTGTTTTAGCAAGAAGATTTTTCGCGGCGTTTATATCCGTTAAAGGCGAAAAAGAAATAATCTCGTCTTTAGTTGCGTCGAGCACGGCGTATTCGCTCAGGCTATTAAGAATTTTATCGAATTCTATTGACTTTACCGTTTTTTCCGAAATCATTATCTGAGTTCCGCGTTAAGTTGTTCTTTTAAAAGTTTCAGTATGTTTTTTATCGATTCGTCAACTTCTTCTACGTTAAGCGTTCTTTCACGGGACTGATAAATCAGGTTGAAAGCAAGGCTCTTTTTGCCTTTTTCTATCTGATCGCCCTGATATACGTCGAAAAGGTATACGCTTTCGAGGTTATCGCCCGCGGCTTTCTTAATTGCGCCCATAACTTCTGCGCACGAAACGTCTTCTCCGACAGAAACTGCCAAATCCCTTTCGACGGGAGGGAATTTGGAAATAGGTCTGAACACGATTTTATCATTGAACAGTTGACTCATTTTATCGTAATTCAATTCTATTACGTAAACGGGTTTATCGAGATTGAATTCTTCCGCAACCGACGGATGAATCTGCCCCACGACGCCGATTTTTTCTCCGCCGCATATTATATCGGCAGACCTTGTCGGGTGCATAAATTTTACGTCCGATTTGACGAACGAAACGTCTCTTCCGTAACAGAAGATGTCAAAAATTCCTTCAACAACGCCTTTTGCAGTAAAGAAATCTTCGTTTTCACCGAATAATGCGCAGCACAAAACAGTTTCTTCTACAGGCAGTTCGGTAAGCGGTACCGATTTTGCCGTATAAATTTTCGCAAGTTCGAAAAGTCTTGCGGAGAAATTTTTGCGGTTTACGTTATACGCCGCAGTTCTCAGCATAGACGGTACGAGCGTAGTTCTCATAACCGACATATCTTCGCTTATGGGGTTAATAATTTTTATGAGTTTATCGGCGTTTTCGTTCTTGGAAAACGTTTTATAATCTTTCTCCGGAACAAACGAATAAGTTATTATTTCGTTAAAACCGTAACCTACGAGAAGATTTTTCAGATTATCCGTCGTTTTCTGCGCTCCGGTTCTGCCGCCGCCGGTTATTGCTGCCGTTTTAAGCAAAGTCGAATCAATATGGTCGTAACCGTATTCACGAATAATTTCTTCGGCAATATCCTGATAACTTTCCATATCTTCTCTGTACAAAGGAACGGTAACTTCAAGTTCGTCTCCGTTAAGTTTTACGCCGAAGTAAAGTCTTTCGAGTATATTTTTTATTTCTGTTTGAGATATTTCTATACCCAAAACGCCCGTAACCTTAGAAACCGTAGTCTTTATTACCTTTTCGGAAAGCGGTTTATCGACAATATCGTATTCGTCCGCAGCGATTTTGCCGCAACCGAGAGAGGAAATAAGATACAAAGCCCTGTTCATTCCGTTTTCGACCGATGCGTAATCCACGCCCTTTTCGTATCTTGCGGAAGAATCGCTCCTTTGCCCGAGCGCTCTCGAAGTTTTGCGTACGTTGTCGCGCGCAAACTTTGCAGATTCGAAAAGAACGTTGACGGTGTTATCTTTAATCTCGCTATTCAATCCTCCCATTATTCCTGCGAGAGCAACGGGCTTGTCTTTATCACATATCACGAGATTATCCGGAGTTAACTTAAACTCTTTTTCGTCGAGAGTTACTATTTTTTCGCCGACGTTTGCACGCCGAACTATTATTTGTTTGCCCGAAATATCGTTCAGGTCGAACGCATGCATAGGCTGACCGATTTCAAGCAGAACGTAGTTCGTTATGTCTACGATATTGTTTATAGACCTTATTCCCATTTTGAAAAGACGTCTTTTAAGCCAAAGCGGAGACTCCGCGAGTTTAACGTCTTTAACGAGACGCGCTTTATAGCGCGGACAAAGTTCAGGCGCTTCGTCGGACACTTTTACCGTTTCCAGCGTTGATATTCCACTGTCCGTTTTATAGGAAAAATCGGGTGTTTTCAATGGCTTTCCAAGTACAGCCGCAACCTCCCTTGCAATTCCGAAAATCGATTGGCAATCAGGGCGATTTGCGGTTACGTTTATGTCATACATAACGTCGTCTAAGTCGAGAATTTTGCGCACGTTTTCGCCGAGCGGATATTCCTCTTTAAATATAAGTATACCATGGATAGACGCTCCTTCATACCAATCGTCGGTAATACCTAATTCTTCTCCGCTGCAAAACATACCTTGCGAAGGAAGACCGCGGAGTTCGCCGTTAAAAATCCGCTCGCCGTTATAAAGAGTTGCACCGTCAAGCGCGACGGGAACGATATCCCCTTCAGATATGTTTTTTGCGGAAGTTATTATCTGCAATTTACCGAATTTACCCGCGTCTACCTGAGTTACGGACAATTTGTCGGCGTTAGGGTGTTTTTCTATTTTTAATATTTTACAAGTAACGATTTTATCCGTTTTGCCGCCGAGTTCAATCGTTTCTTCAACTTCGAAACCGCACGAAAACAGTTTGGATTCGAGTTCTTTGGGTGTGCAGTCTATATCGACGTAATCTTTAAGCCAAGAGAACGGTACTTTCATAATTATCTCCTTTTGAATTGATTCAGGAATTTAACGTT
Source organism: uncultured Clostridia bacterium (assembly GCA_945917475.1). GTDB lineage: Bacteria > Bacillota > Clostridia > Christensenellales > Borkfalkiaceae > UBA1259. The sequence continues at coordinate 9,999 of CAMEHL010000017.1, forward strand.
GTTTTCAAATAAAGTCCTTATATCGGATATGCCGTATTTAATCATTGTAATGCGTTCTATTCCGACGCCGAACGCAAGACCCGAATAAACGTCGGAATCTATTCCGCTCATTTCGAGAACGTTTTTATTGACGACGCCCGCACCGAGTATTTCTATCCACCCTGTACCTTTACAAAGGCTGCAACCTTTGCCGTGGCATTTACAGCAGGTAACGTCCACTTCTACGCTGGGTTCGGTGAACGGAAAATAGGACGGACGGAATCTCGTTTTCGTGTCGCCGTCGAACACCGTTTTTACAAAGTCGTCCAGCAGTCCTTTAAGGTCGCAGAGAGATACTCCCTTATCCACAACGAGACCTTCTATCTGGTGGAACATGGGAGAATGGGACGCGTCGTCGTCCGCACGGTAAACCCTGCCGGGGCTCAATATTTTTATCGGCGGTTTTTTTGATTCCATCGTCCTGACCTGTCCCGGTGAAGTATGAGGTCTCAGCAGAATATTCTCGTTAAAATAAAACGTATCCTGCATATCGCGCGCAGGGTGATCTTTCGGAATGTTTAACGCCTGAAAGCAATAATAGTCGGTATCGATTTCAGGTCCCTCGAAAACTTCGAAACCGAGCCCCGTAAACGCGTCTATTATCTGATTTTTTACGATGTTCAGCGGGTGCAGGCTGCCGCAAGCGTTCTGCTTCCCGGGCAAAGTAACGTCCACCGCCTCGTTTTTAAAGCGGGCGTTCAATTCGTCGTCTTTAAGTTTGTTTTCTTTTTCGCCGAAAAGTTTTTCCACTTCGACTTTCAGGGTATTTATGCGTTTGCCGAAATCCGCTTTCATAGCGGCAGGCACGTCTTTCATACTGTGAAGAAGGGCGGTTATTTCTCCGTTTTTACCCATAAATTTCGCTTTAAGGTCGCCTAAAAGCCTGACGGTACTTATCCCGCCGAGTTCTTCTTTTACCCGTTCAATCAGTTGTTCGAACTTGTCCATTAAAAAGTCTCCTTCTATAAAAATAACGCCCTTAAATAGGGCGTTATCAACGCGTTACCACCTAATTCGCTTTAAAAAAGCCTCGTTTATCCGATAACGGAGATTGCCCGTTGCCGCTTAATACCTTTCGGGGTTCGGCGACAATGCTCCGAAGTGAATACCGCGCGCCGCGTTTAAAACCTTTCAGCCGACGGGTTTTATCTCTGAAAACGCTGTGCTTATCGCGTCTGTCTCCATCAACGCATTTTTTGTTAATCTTATTTATTATAAGTATAAAATAAAACGCGGATATTGTCAAGTAAGATTTTAACTTTTATTAAAAAGTCCGCCGTTTAAATATATTTCGGGTACTTCTCCGACTAATACCGCTTCGCACAGCAGAACTTTGGTTTTATAAATCTCTTTTTTTTCGTTAAGCGGAAAATCTATTTTTATTTCGCTTACTATCTCCGCATATATAGAATGCAACGTCTGATTTATACCCGTAGAAGTAAAAGTGCTTATAAACTCGCAAGTTACGCTGTCAACAGTTACCGCTTTGAAGTTCGTATCCGGACCGTAGCCGGATAACAAAGAAAATCCCGAAAACGCAAAAAGCGGCACGTCTATCCCCTTTTTCAGATTTTCCCCGAGAACAATTTGAGCCGTTTCTACTATTCTGCGCGACACGGAGTTCATATTAAAAGAATTTGCCGAAATAAGCGTGATTTTCCCCTCTGTATTTTTATCGACGGTTACAAAGTTTTCGTAAAAAATTTTTTTGTCTAAAGAAGAAATTATAGCGGCGTTTACGCTTTTAACGCTTACGGCATAGCATTTGTCGGCACACACCCGCACGACGTTTTCCGACACGATAAAACGATAATAAAGCGTTATTGCCGCAACGATAAGAAAAAAAACTAAAAAACCAAAACGACGTTTTCTCTTTTTACCGCTTTTCTTTTTGCAGTAATATATGTTATCTGTTACGCAAGGTATCATACTATTAAAATATTACGCTAAATTTTTTTTATTCCAAAAGCGGTCGGTGAATTACCGACCGCTTTGCGGTTTTTATATTTATTCGCTTTTTTAATGCGGATTGTCGTTTAATCCGTTAATCTTTTTATCCTTTTTCAATGCGTCTGTAATCAGTTTTTCTTGGAACGAGACTTGAATATTAAAGACACGAGATAACCGAATACAATCGCGGCGGTGATTCCCATTCCCGCAGCGGTAATACCGCCCGTCAAAGCCTTGAAAAGGCTCTCTTTCGCGCCTTCAATCGCGCCTTTCGATAAAAGGTAGCCGAAGCCGCTTATCGGGACTGTTGCTCCCGCTCCCGCAAAATCGACGATATATTGATACAACCCAACCGCTTGCAAAACTACGCCCGAGAGTAAGAATAACACGAGAATTCGGGCTGCCGTTATTTTAGTATAGTTAATTAATAACTGCGCAACCGTGCAAATCGCACCGCCTACGGCGAAAACCTTCAAATACATTAAGAAAATCTGCATATTATACCTCTATCAGAACGGCGTGCGCAATTCCGGGGATACTTTCTCCCTGCTGGGTAGATACGGAAGATAAAAGCGCGCCCGTCGCCATTAAAACTATTTTTTTCAGTTTGCCCGATTTCAGCCTGTCGTAAAGATAAGAACCGAAAACGAGCGCGGAACACCCCGCTCCGCTTCCGCCCTGGTACTCCTGTTCGGCAATATTGTATACGAGTTCTCCGCAGTCGACGTGTTGTTTTTCTATGTCGTAACCTTTTTCCCAAATTAGGTCTTTCAATATTCTCGAACCAAGCGTTCCCAAATCGCCGCTGACGATAAGGTCGTAATCTCCCGGCGAAGAATCCGTGTCTTTAAAAAACCTGTCGAGCGTACACGCGCTTGCAGGCGCCATTGCCGCCCCCATATTATTTGCGTCGGTAACGCCGTAATCCACAATTTTGCCTATCGTCGCGCAGGATATATGCGGACCGTTCCCCGACAGCGATAAAACGCAAGAGCCCGCTCCCGTAACCGTCCATTGCGACTGCGGAGGACGGGTGCAACCGAGTTCCAGCGGAAATCGGTATTGCCTTTCTGCCGAAGCGAAATGGCTGCTTGCGGCGCAAACGACGGTGTTAAGATAACCCCCGTCAACGAACGCAGAGCCTACCGTCAACGCTTCGGTAAAAGTCGCGCAGGCGTTATATACACCGAGATAAGCGCAATCGAAATTTCTTGCTGAAAAAGTTGACGAGATTATCTGATTGAGAAGGTCGCCCGATATAATCGCGTCAATATCCGTTTCGTTTTTTTTGGCGTGAATCATACTATTTTTTATCGCCGTGAAAAGCATTCTGCTTTCCGCTTTTTCGTAAGAAGTTTCCCCGTACATATCGTCGTCGAGTTTCGTATCGAAGAACTTCCCTATGCTCCCCGAACATTCTTTAGGCCCCGCTATCGTGGAAGTCGCTATTATTTTAGGTTTGTTTTTGAAATAAACGGTTCTCATTAAAAAATCCTGTATCCTATATAATAAATTAACCCGACGAGTACGCCGGACGCGATTCCGAATACTATAATCGGACCCGCTATAATAAACATTTTTGCTGCCACACCGTAAACGAAACCTTCCGTTTTAAATTCCATTGCAGGCGAAACAACAGAGTTCGCAAAACCCGTAATCGGTACTATCGAACCGCCGCCGGCATATTTACCTATTCTGTCGTAAATGCCGAATCCAGTAAGTATTGCACCGAGAAAAATCATTACCATAGAAACGTACGCGCCGAGTTCGTCGCCCGTCAGTCCGCAAACGTATTCGAAAAAATATCTTACCGATTGCCCGATACAACAAATAAACCCGCCCACCCAAAACGAGCGGAAAAGCGACCTTTTTTCGTTAGTTCTCGGCGAAACCGCCGAAACGTATTTCATATAATTATTATTTACGCAGTCAGCGGACGTTTTCATTTTTCGACTCCTTTTTGGAAAAACCGCGACAGAGATTTTCGCGTCGGTCGCTGTTTTTTAAATATTCGTATTGCAAAATCTTTTTCATACCGTTAATATGGGTAAAATGTTTTTTTATATACGAAAAAAGCGACTAAAATTTAAGCCGCATTTTCTCTATTATTTTGTTTTCTAATCTTGACACCTGAACTTGCGATACGCCCAGCGTCTCCGCAATTTCGCTCTGCGTTTTATCCCTGTAAAACCTTAATATAATTATTTTTCTTTCCCTTTCGTTCAACTCGTCGAGTATTTTGGAAAGTTGAATTTTATTCAAGATTTTTTCTTCCCCGTCAGAATACGGAACTTTGTCTATTAGTTCTTGTCCGTCGTCTTCGTCTTCGAATTTATCGAAAATCGAAAGAGGCATTCTCGCACTGTCAAGCGCAACAACGACTTCTTCTTCGGTTATCCCGAACCGCTTGGCAATCACGTCGACTTCTGGCGAATCGCTATGCTCGGTCTGGTACGCGTCGATAAAACGGTTTATTTTGTTTGCGAGAATTTTAAGACTTCTCGATACTTTAATCGCGCCGTTATCGCGCATATACCTTTTTATTTCGCCTATAACCATTGGCACGGTATAAGTAGAGAACTTCACGCCGAACGTCTCGTCGTAGTTTTTTACGGCTTTCAGAAAACCTATACAAGCAATCTGATATAAATCGTCGTATTCGACGCCTTTGCCCTTAAAACGCCTTATAATGCTTTTAAGAAGCGGCGCATTGTTGATAAAAATTTGTTCTTTGGCTTTTTCGTCGCCGGTTTTTGCTTTTCTTATGTAATCGAGAGTTTCTTCCTGATTAAGCATAGTTTTAGCCGTCGTCTTTTATTTTTTTTACCATATAAACTTTCGTCCCTTTCCCCTTCTCGGAAACAACCTTAACGTCGTCCATAAACGTGCGCATAATGGTAAATCCCATACCCGCCCGTTCTTCCGACTCTTTGGTCGTATAAAAAGGCTCTAACGCGTCTTTAACGTTCTCTATACCCACGCCGTCGTCGAATACGTTTATATGTATACTGTCTCCCGCTATCTCGGATTCCATCGTTATTTCGCCCACTTTGTCGGGATATCCGTGGACTATACAATTAGTTACCGCTTCGCTTACTGCGGTTTTTATGTCGGACACCTGCGCTATGCTCGGATTAAGAGATAACGCGAACATTCCCGCAACCGATCTCGCAAAAGATTCGTTCTGCGACATAGATAGAAAAGTAATTTTCATTTTGTTGTTTATCATTTTTAACCTCAATATTTGGGCATAATGTTATATAATCCCGCAAGTTCTATGACTTTTTCGGTCGATACGGACGCGCCCGCTATGTAAGACGGAACATTGAACTGTCTGAGTTTTTTATATCTTCCTATAAGCAAACCGATTCCCGTACTGTCCATAAACGAAAGTCCTGATAAATCGAATACCACTTTGCTCGTGTTTATATTGTCGATAAGTAGTTTGTCAAGTATATCTTTTGCTTTCGACGCGGAATACTCGTCGAGTTCGCCGCCTACGTAAACGGTAAAGGCGTCTTTGGTTTTCCTGTATTTTATCTCCATTTTAACCTCCCGTGCGCTTACGGATAAAGCCTATCATATCGTTCGCTTAATATTTTGTTTTTTTATGTTTTATTAAAGGGTTTAATGTCGAATAGCCTTTTTGGGCAGACAAAAAAATATTTAGAACAATTTTTTAAAAAATGCCTTATTTTTGTTGACAATTTTTTCTATTTATTATAATATGTTAAGGCGTCGTGAGTGAACGGGGTGTAGCGCAGTTGGTAGCGCACGTGGTTTGGGACCATGGGGTCGGGAGTTCGAGTCTCTTCACCCCGACCAGATAACGACATTTCCTTTCATAACGTAAGTACGTTTTTTAGGGCCTTTAGCTCAGTTGGTTAGAGCGGTCGGCTCATAACCGATTGGTCCGCGGTTCGAGTCCGTGAAGGCCCACCACCCTAAAAAAAATAATTTACGGCCCGGTAGTACAGTTGGTTAGTACGCCAGCCTGTCACGCTGGAGGTCAGGGGT
>CAMEHL010000018.1 GCA_945917475.1 uncultured Clostridia bacterium
GGTTTTACGGGCGCGGTAACCGCGAGATATATTTTAGCGTGAATTATGCGGAGCAGCGGCGGGATAAACGCCAGCGAACTCAGTACAAACAGCACGGCAAGAACGCCGAAAACGATTCCGACGTAAGGAATAAGGCTTAAAAGCAATAAAATCCCAACGACGACGACAACTCCCACCCAGAACAGGAAATCTATCAGAAACATTTTACCCTTATAGCCCTGCGTGAGTTTTTTCGATTCTTCTTTATATTCAGTTGCGGCAAGGTCTTTTCTGTCTGCGAGAAGATACGGCACGAAAGCGTATTCGTAATACCTTATAACCGCAAAGACTATGCCCGCTACGGGAATAAGCCCCCATATAAGAATCCAGAGATTCGCCCAGCCGGTCGCGCAGAACACGCGTTTGCCCGTTCTGAAGTCTTTCGCCGTATCGAAAAAGTCTAAAACCCTGACGTTTTCGCCTCGGCAGGCGCGCAGATAAAACCAGTCGACGGCAACCGAAACGAGAAAGCCTGCCACGAGCGCGAGCGCGGCGATACCCGCGAACAGCGCGCCGCATAAAACCGTAAGCAATTCCGCGAACAGCATAGCCCCCACGAAAAACCAGAACCGCGATTTATACGTTTTCATCGCAGAGCCGAAAATTTCTCCTGCAAACAACTCTTTCATAACACCACTCCGTTTTATTATAATTTCATTATACGCTTTAATTTTTTTTGTTGCGACCGCACCGCATAATCCGAGTAAAAGATTAAAAATGCGCCGCGGCGGATTTTCGGATAGAACGGTTAAAGAATAACTCCCCTGTGGTCTATCACGGACGAAAAGACAATCTGCGTTTTGGTTCTGCCGAAACGTTGCAGTTCGTTCAGAAACTTATCCATATCAAGGGTGTTTTTGAACACGACTTTAATCAGCAGCGAATATTCGCCCGTAACGCGCGAACACTCAATAACCTGCGGAGAAGAGCGCAGATAATCGTAAAGTTTTTCCTTTTCCGCGGGCGAAACTTCCATATCTATATACGCCTTAATCACGTTTTCAAAGACGGAATTGTCTATTTCGGTATAATAACCTTTAATAATTCCGCGCTCGGTCATATCTTCAATGCGCGCCGCCACGGTCGGCGTAGAAACGAACACCCTTTCCGCGATACTTTTAAGCGAAATGCGGGCGTCGTTCTGCAAAAGTCTCAGGATTTTAAGGTCGAGTTCGTCGATTTCTCTGTTCATAAATTCTCCTTGAAAAGAGTATAGTTTATAACAGAAAAAAATACAAGCGTTTTTTTAACTTTTTATAAAAAATTTAATCATTATTTTTAATAAAATAAAAAAAATTATTTTTATCTGCCCGTCGTTGACTATTCGAGCGTAAACGTATAAAATGAAAGCGCAATCGATGCTTTGCGCGGAAAACTTGTTTTATAGCGCGCAAACGGTATCCCGTGCGGCACAACCGAACCGATAATATACGCGTAATAAGCGCGTCATATTGCGTTTCGTACGGTTGCACGGTAAAAAGACTATCCGCAATATACTTTTTTATAGCCGCGGGGCGGGAGAAGCGTTTCTCCCGCCCCGCGGCGTTTTACAGTCTTTTATTCCGCCGCGAAAGTAGCGCGTTGCGGATATAGGCGGTTAAAGGTCTGCCGCAAATAAGCGCAACAGGCGCAGCGCGCCCGCAGGGAGCGTACATAAGCGTACGCGACCAAGGCAAGCAAGCGCATAGCGTTAAGACAAGCCCCTGTCAAACGCGAACTCCCCGTTCCTATCCGTATTAAAGGCGGAGAAGGGTTGCGGATTAGCGCAACTGTCGGTTGAACGCGACGGGCGTGTACAATGAAGTACACAACCGAGCGTGAATACCGAACGTAGCGTTAAGACGCGCCCTTATACGCCTTTAAAGGTTGTAGCCGATTTTAATCGCCCCCAAATTTTTCTCGTACAGTTCGGGGTGCTTTGCCGATACAACTTTTTTTAAGGCTTGTTCTATGCAATCGGTGCCGAAACCCGTTTCTTTCAGTATTTTACCGGTAATTATCATATTTGCGAGAGCGGGCGTGCCGGCGTCGGTCGCAAGACGGGTCGCGGGAATATAAAACGCGGTAACGTCTTCTCTTTTCGCTTTTCTTTCGATAAGGGTACTGTCGATAAAGATTTTCGCGCCTTTAACGGCAGCGTTTTCAAACTTATCGAGCGAAGGCAGGTTCATACACACGAGAATATCGGGTGCGGAGACGATTGGAGAACCGACCGCTTCGTCGCTTATTATGACGCTGCAATTCGCAGTGCCGCCGCGCATTTCGGGGCCGTAAGACGGCAACCAACTGACCTGTTTACCCGAAAGCAAACCGTTATACGCGAGAAATTTGCCCGCGAACAGAACCCCCTGTCCGCCGAAACCGGTTATAAGAATCTGTTCGGTCATATCACTTGTCCTCCTTGTCTTTGTCTTTATACACGCCGAGCGGATAATACGGAATCATATTGTCGTCTATCCATTTAAGCGCGGCGACGGGCGTCATACCCCAGTTAGTCGGGCAGGACGAAATCACTTCTATAAGAGAGAACCCTTTGCCGTTCACCTGATTTTCGAACGCGCGTTTAATCGCCTTTTTGGCGGCAAGCACGTTTTTGACGTTGTTGACGGCAACGCGTTCTATGTAATAGGGCGCGTCGAGCGCGGATAAAAGTTCGCATACCTTTATGGGGTAGCCGACGGTTTTGACGTCTCTGCCGTAAGGCGAAGTCTGCGTCACCTGACCGGGTAACGACGTGGGCGCCATCTGCCCGCCCGTCATACCGTAAATTGCATGGGTGACGAAGATGCCGGTAATATTTTCGTTGCGGGTAGCGGCGTGAACGGTTTCCGCCATACCGATAGACGCAAGGTCGCCGTCGCCCTGATAAGTAAAGACGATATTGTCCGGCATAGCGCGTTTAAGCCCCGTAGCGACGGCGGGCGCTCTGCCGTGAGCGGCTTCCACCATATCGCAGGTGAAATAGTCGTAAGCCATAACCGAACAGCCGACGGGCGCGACGCCAATCGTTTTTCCGTCGATTTTAAGTTCGTCGATTGCTTCGGCGACGAGTCTGTGAATAATACCGTGAGTGCAACCGGGACAATAGTGCAAAGGCGCGTCCGTCAGCGCTTTGGGTTTATCGAATACTATCATTTTAATTTTCTCCTTTCGCTTTCTCGATTGCGCTCAACACCTGTTCGGGAGTGGGAATCATACCTCCCGAACGGTTGCAGAGATATACGGGGCGTGAACATTTTATCGCGAGTTCTACGTCTTCAATCATCTGCCCCATAGAGAGTTCCACAGAGATGAACGCTTTTGCCTTTTCAGCGGCTTTCAAAAGCGGTTTTTTGGGGAACGGCCAAAGCGTTATCGGACGGATAAGCCCCGCTTTGATTCCTTTTTCGCGAGCCGCTCTCACGGCGTTTTTGGAAACGCGCGCGGCGATACCGAACGCCACCACTACGACTTCGGCGTCGTCGGTCATAAATTCTTCGTACGCGGTTTCCGTTTCTTCTATCAGTTTATATTTTTCAAACCTTTCAACGTTGGTTTTTTCGAGTTGTTCGGGGTTAAGATACAGCGAGTTTATAATGTTGTGTTTTCTAACGCCTTTCGTACCCGTAACCGCCCACGGTTTTTCGGTTTTGACTTCCGAAGGTTCGGGCAGAGAAACGGGTTCCATCATCTGTCCCATCGTGCCGTCCGCAAGCAACATTACGGGCATACGGTATTTATCGGCAAGGTCGAAAGCCTTAACCGTCAAATCCGCCATTTCCTGCACGGACGCGGGCGCTAATACCAGCAGATGATAATCGCCGTGTCCGCCGCCTTTCGTCGCCTGAAAATAGTCCGACTGCGACGGCTGAATCCCGCCGAGTCCAGGTCCGCCCCTTTGCACGTTTACGATAAGCGCGGGCAAATCCGCGCCCGCAATATAAGAAATGCCTTCCTGTTTTAAGGAAATTCCGGGGCTTGACGACGAAGTCATAACGCGGAATCCCGCGCCCGCTACGCCGTAAACCATATTTATGGCGGATATTTCGCTTTCCGCCTGTAAAAACGTTCCGCCGATTTTAGGCATACGCTTGGACATATACGCCGCGACTTCCGTCTGCGGAGTGATGGGATATCCGAAGTAATGCCTGCAACCCGCGGCGATAGCGGCTTCCGCAATCGCTTCGTTGCCTTTCATAAGTACTTTATCGGTCATTGTCGTTCTCCTTTATCTTTCTACGGTAATCACACAATCGGGGCACATCGTCGCGCAGAACGCGCAACCGATACACTTTTCACTGTCGGTAACCCTCGCGGGCGAATGCCCTTTGCGGTTTATTTTTTCTTTTGCGATTTCGATAATATGCTTGGGGCAGGCGGTAACGCACAGTCCGCAACCCTTGCAGATATCTTCGTTAAAAGTAACTTTTGCCATTTTGCACTCCTTAAATATCAAAGTTTTTTCTTTCGAGAACGAGCGGAAACGCTCCGTTCGTCTTTTGCGCGACTTTTTCTTCCGCGGTAACGGCGACTACGGGAAGCCCTGACAGTCGGGACAGTTCTTCCGCGATTTTAAAGGTTGCGGTTAAATCTTCCGCCGCGGTTTCCTCGCCGACGTTGGAATTGTTCACGATAGCGGTGAACGGTATTCCGCCCGCGGCTTCTATCTCGCGCATTACCGAAAGCGCGTCTTTCGCATTGCGCGTAAGCGGTCTGTAAAAATTCGCCACGAAAACCATTTCGTAATCGTTTTCCGCCAGAATATCGGGCGCGTATCTGCCGAGCGCGAGCGCGCCCCTGTCGTCTCCGCCGATATCGAGAACGGCGAAAGTGTTTCTGTCCGCGACCGCGCCGTAAATCTCTTTGGGCAGCGCGGGCAAATCGACGTTTGAATTAGCGTACGCGGGGAAAACCGTTTCCACGCCCGCATCGGCGAGCCGTTTCGCGCTGTCTTTGGTTCTGAAATACGGGTTTACGATATCTAAATCGACGATGCGGCAGTTCGCGCCGTTTTCCTTTATTTTAAGCGCGTAATTGACCGCGATATTCGTTTTTCCGCTGCCGTAATGCCCCGAAAACAGCGTTATGCGTTTAACGGGGACGGAAAAACCTTTTAATCGCATACTTTGACGCTCCACCCGAATTTATCCTGCGCCTTACCCCATTGAATAGCGGTAATTTCGTCGTAAAGTTTTTGGGTGGTATCGCCTATTTTGCCGTCGTTGATAAGATATTCGCTGTCTTTGAAACTCAACTTGCCTATGGGCGAGATAACCGCCGCCGTACCCGTACCCCAGGCTTCTTCGAGTTTGCCGCTCTCCGCCGCACGGAACAGTTCTTCGGCGGAAACCAGCCTTTCTTCTACCGTATAGCCCTGCGATTTTAAGAGTTCTATGCACGATTTTCTCGTAATCCCGGGCAGCACCGAACCCGTGAGCGCGGGCGTAACGATTTTTCCGTCTATTTTGAACATAACGTTCATAGAACCAACTTCTTCGACGTATTTTCTCTCGACGCCGTCAAGCCACAAAACCTGCGTGTAACCTTTCTTTTCCGCTTTCACGCCCGCCCTTAAACTCGCCGCGTAGTTGCCGCCGCATTTGGCGTAACCCGTTCCGCCGCGCACCGCGCGCACGTCCTGATCTTCTATCGCGATTTTGACGGGATTAAGCCCTTCCGCGTAATACGCGCCGACGGGCGACAGAATTATGATAAAGGTGGCTTTGCTCACCGCGTGAACGCCCAGATACGGGTCTGTTCCTATCATAAACGGGCGAAGATAAAGCGACGTGCCTTCGCTGTGCGGAACCCAGTCTTTATCAAGTTCGACGAGCGTTTTCATCGCTTTAAGCGCGAATTCTTCGTCGAGCGCGGGCAGACAAAGCCTTTCCGCGCTGTTGTTCATTCTCTTTATATTTTCCGTCGGGCGGAACAGTCTTATGCCGTCTTTGCACCTGTATGCTTTAAGCCCTTCGAAAATCTCCGTGCCGTAATGAAGTACGGACGACGCGGGGTCGATACTAAGGTTGCCGTAAGGCACTATTCTCGCGTCGTGCCAGCCGCAGTCTTCCGAATAATCCATCATAAACATATGGTCGGTGAATATTTTGCCGAAGCCGAGTTTGCTTTCGTCCGCGGGTTTAGCCTTGGGGCAGGTCGTTTCAGTAATTCTGATTTCCATAATATAAAACTCCTTTTATCAAAGTTTGTTTCTCTGAATTTTTCCGCTCGTGGTTTTGGGCAGTTCGTCGCGGAAAACCACTATTCTCGGATATTTATACGGCGCGGTCTTGCTCTTGACGTAGTTCTGTATCTCTTTTTTCAGTTCTTCCGTTCCCACCGTGCCTTTGGTAAGCACTATCGACGCCTTTACCACCTGTCCGCGCAGTTCGTCGGGCGCGGCGGATACTCCGCACTCTAACACGTACGGCAGTTCCATTATCACGTTTTCTATCTCGAACGGCCCTATGCGGTAGCCCGACGACTTTATCACGTCGTCCTTTCTGCCCACGTACCAGTAGTATCCGTCTTCGTCTCTCCACGCGGTGTCCCCCGTATGGTAGTAACCGTCGTGCATCGCTTCCTTCGTCTTTTCTTCGTCGCGGTAATAGCCCGTAAACAGACCGCACGGCGCGCCGTCCTTAACGTTTATGCAAATTTCGCCCACTTCTCCGTCCGCGACGGGTTTGTCGTCGTCGTTCAGGAGTTCCACCTTATATACGGGTACGGGTTTGCCCATAGAGCCGAGCCTGATTTTCGCGCCGACGAGATTCGCAAGCACGCAGGTCGTCTCCGTCTGTCCGAAGCCTTCCATTATTTTAAGCCCCGTACACGCTTCGAACTGTCTGAAAACTTCGGGGTTAAGCGCTTCGCCCGCGGTGGTCATGTGTTCTATCGACGATAAGTCGTATTTGGAAATATCCTGTTTGACCATCATACGGAGCATAGTCGGGGGCGCGCAGAAAGTGGTTATGCCGTACTTTTTGAACATAGGCAGTATGTCGTCCGCGTCGAACCTGTCGAAATCGTAGACGAAGATAGGCGCTTCGCACAGCCACTGCCCGTAAATCTTGCCCCACGCCGCTTTCGCCCAGCCGGTGTCTGAAATGGTAAGGTGAAGTCCGTCGGGGTTTACGCAATGCCAATATTTGGCGGTATGAAAATGCCCGAGCGGATACTTGCAGTTGTGCGCGGCGATTTTGGGGTTTGCGGACGTTCCCGAAGTGAAGTACATCATCATAAGGTCGTCGCCGCAGGTGCTTTCCGCCGTTCTTTCGAAACGCCCCGAAAAGAGTTTGTATTCTTCGTCGAAGTCGTGCCAGCCGTCTATCTTTCCGCCCACGGAAATTTTGTTTCTGATATCGAATCCCGCGCAAGCCGCTTCCGCCTGATTATGCACGTCGCCGTCCACGGTGCAAATCAACGTGGAAACGCCGGCAGACTCTATTCTGTAAGTAATATCGTGTTCTTTCAGTTGGTTTGTCGCGGGGATTGCAATCGCGCCGAGTTTGATAAGACCGATAATCGCAATCCAGAACTGATAGTGCCGTTTAAGTATCAGAAGCACTTTGTCGCCGCGCTTTATACCGAGCGACCGGAAATAGTTTGCCGCCTGCGCGGACGCTCTTTTAAGGTCGTGAAACGTAAACCTGCGTTCGGTTTTATTCCTGTCAAGGTGGAGCATAGCGAGTTTATCGGGCTGTTCTTTTCCCAGCCTGTCGATAACGTCGAACGCAAAGTTGAATTTGTCGGTGTTTTTGAATTTTATATCGAGCAGTTCGCCAGTTTCCGTTTCTTTGACGTCGATAAAGTCTTCCCACACGAAACGGCGGCGGGCGGGTTTGTTTTTAAGCGGAAGCGTAATAAACTCCCTTAACCCGCTGTGAGTAACCGACGACATAGGTTCGCCCGCGGGGTTTAAGACTATCGCGTAAAACAGACAGTCCTGCCCTTCGGTTGCAATCATTCCGTGCGGCGTACCGCTGTCGTAATAAGCGGCGTCTCCTTCGCGCAGAATCTCCACGTGATTGCCTATCTGCACCTTTAAAACGCCCTTTATGATAAGGTCGCATTCCTGACCTTCGTGCGTGGTGAGTTCTATCGGCTTGTTCTGCGCTTCTTCGCTGTATACGGAGCGGACGAACAGCGGCTCCGCTATTCTGTTTTTAAAGGCGGCGGCAAGGTTATAATAAACCATACCATGCGCCTGTTCTATTTTTTGCCCTTCGCCCTTTCTGACGACGGTATACCCGGCAAGTTTAGGACTCGAACCTTCTATGATATCGGTAACGTCTACGCCCAGAACCTGCGCGCAACGGTACAAAAAGGCGAAGTTAAGATCCATTTCTCCGCGTTCGCAGGCGAGATATTCGTCTACGGTAACGCCCGTTTCTTTCGCCATTTCGTAGACGTCTATCCCCACGATTTCGCGAAGTTCGCGAATACGCGACGCCACTTCTCTGATTTTGACTGCAAGCGAATTATCCGACATAAAATCCTCCGTATAAAACAAAATTCCGCCCCAAAGAACCTTCTTTGAGACGGAATATAATATCCGCGGTACCACTCAAATTGCGCTTTCGCGCCGCTCAGACTCAGACAAGTCTTGTGCTTTAACGCAGCCTGTACGGGAAAGTTCTACTCGAAAGAACGTATCGCCCTTTCTTTCTTCTCTCCGGCTTGGAAACTACACCGCTTTAACCGTTCCGATAACTCGCACCGCCCGTTATCTCTCTGATGGCAACTTACGTTAAAACGACCTTTTCTTCATCGCCTTTATTGAGATGATTTTAACACAAATAACGGCTCTTGTCAATTATTTGCAGGTACTTTCTCAAAGTTTGTTTCTCTGAATTTTTCCGCTCGTGGTTTTGGGCAGTTCGTCGCGGAAAACCACTATTCTCGGATATTTATACGGCGCGGTCTTGCTCTTGACGTAGTTCTGTATCTCTTTTTTCAGTTCTTCCGTTCCCACCGTGCCTTTGGTAAGCACTATCGACGCCTTTACCACCTGTCCGCGCAGTTCGTCGGGCGCGGCGGATACTCCGCACTCTAACACGTACGGCAGTTCCATTATCACGTTTTCTATCTCGAACGGCCCTATGCGGTAGCCCGACGACTTTATCACGTCGTCCTTTCTGCCCACGTACCAGTAGTATCCGTCTTCGTCTCTCCACGCGGTGTCCCCCGTATGGTAGTAACCGTCGTGCATCGCTTCCTTCGTCTTTTCTTCGTCGCGATAATAGCCCATAAACAGACCGCACGGCGCGCCGTTTTTGACGTTTATGCATATTTCGCCCACTTCGCCCGTCGCGACGGGGCGGTCGTTGTCGTCAAGCAGAGCGATATCGTATTGCGGCGACGCTTTGCCCATAGAACCGATTTTCGGTACTGTACCCGCAAGGTTAGCGATGGTGAGCGTGGTTTCGGTCTGACCGAAACCTTCCATAATATCGAGTCCCGTGAGTTGTTTGAAAAGTTTATACACTTCGGGATTAAGCGCTTCGCCCGCGGTGCTCATATGCCGTATTGACGAAAAATCGTATTGAGAAAGGTCTTCTCTTACCATCATACGCAGCATAGTCGGGGGCGCGCAGAAAGTAGTTATGCCGTATTTTGCGAACATAGGCAGCAAGTCGGACGCTTTGAACCTGTCGAAGTCGTAAACGAACACCGCGCCTTCGCACATCCATTGACCGTACAACTTACCCCAGAGCGATTTGCCCCAGCCCGTGTCCGATATGGTAAAGTGCAGACCGTCTTTTTCGCAGCAATGCCAGTATCTCGCGGTAACGAAATGCCCCAGCGCGTAAGTGTGTTTGTGTTCCGCCATTTTGGAATTGCCCGTCGTTCCCGAAGTAAAGAACATAAGCGCGGGTTCGTTGCCGCAGGGACAGTCGGCGGGGCGTTCGTAGTGAGAAGAAAAGAACTGATATTCCGCGTTGAAGTCGTGCCAGCCGCGGCGCGTGCCGTTGACGGTTATTCTGACTTTGAGTTTTCCGTATTCTTTGTCGGCGTTGTCCACTATCTCGGGAACGCCGTCGTCCGCGGTGCAGATTACCGCGTCCACGCCCGCGGCATTAAAGCGGTAAACGTAGTCGTGTTCTTTGAGTTGGCTCGTCGCGGGGATTGCAATCGCGCCGAGTTTGTGAAGCGCTACCATACAGAACCAGAACTGATAGTGGCGTTTAAGAACGAGCATAACCTTGTCGCCGCGCTTTATTCCCAGCGAGCGGAAATAGTTTACGCATTGATTAGACGCTTTTTTGATATCCTTAAAGGTAAAGCGGCGCTCGTTTTTATCCCTGTCAAGGTGGAGCATTGCGAGTTTGTCGGGCGTTTTGTCCGCGATTGCGTCCACTACGTCGAAACCGAAGTTGAACGTTTCTTCGTTTTTGAATTTAATATTCAGAAGCGCGCCGTGTTCGTCAGTCTTGCATTCCACGAATTTTTCACAGATGAGTTTATCGTCGCTCGCCCCGGCAAGAATAGTCTCGCCCGCTTCGTTCCCGTCCGTATTTTCTCCGTTAAGCACGACCGCAAGAAAAACGCAGTCTTTCCCGTCCACGGCAATCATACCGTGCGGCGTAGAAGAATTGTAGAAAATGCTGTCGCCTTCGCACAGGACTTCGGTATGCTCGCCCACCTGAACTTTGAGTTTGCCCTGCAATATAAGGTCGAATTCCTGTCCCGAGTGTTTAGTGAGTTTTATGGGCTTATTCAGGAGTTCGGGGCGGTATTCGTAAGTAACCCAGTAGGGTTCGGCGAGTTTTCCGCGGAACTTGGGCGCGAGCGAAGAAATGGTAATGCCCTTTTCTTTTGCGGTCTGTTCGCCCGTGCCGCGCCGCGTAACGGTATAAGAAGAAAGGCGCGGACTGCTGCCTTCTAAAAGTTCGGTCAGTTCTATGCCGAACGCAAGCGCGCACTTATGCACGAACGTAAAAGGCAGGTCGGCTTCCGCGTTTTCGAACTTTTCGTAATCGCTCACGGATACTTCGGTTTTTTCCGCCATCTCGGCGACGCTCCAGCCGAACACCGTGCGCATTTCCCTGATTCTCGACGCTATTTCGTTAAGTTGATTGAGTGAAGAATCGTTGCTCATAAAATACTCTCCTCGTTTGTATGTCGTTGAAATAAAAAAATCGTCTCAAAGAAAACTCTTTGAGACGAATATAATATCCATATCCGCGGTACCACTCAAATTGCGCTCTCGCGCCGCTTCGGATTCCAACAAATCCTATGCCGTAACGTGGCAGGACGGGAACGATTACTGCGCGGTAAAAGCGTTTTACCGTTCCGACTCGGAAGCGATGGGAATATTTCGGGATTTTTATCGGCTTTCACCAACCGCCGACTCTCTGCAAAAACCGCTCGAAGTTCCGTCTTCGTCATAGTCTTTGAATTCGGTTGTGATTTTATGTTACCATTTATTTAGCGGCTTGTCAAGCAAAAAAACGCCGTCCGGCAAATTTTTTTTGCCCGTTTTTCGCCTGTTTTTTTCTTTCTTCTCCGTTTCGGGTTTTCCGCTCTCGTATGTCTTTACGATATAATGCAATAATAATAAACTAAAACTTTTTTCCGCCCGCCGCGTAATATGAGCGCGGCGGGCGCGAAAGGTATCTATATCGCGCTTTTTGTTTACAGTCCTAACTTTTCGGCGGATATCTCTTTCATTTTATACTTTAATATCTTGCCAGCGGCGTTCATCGGGAAACTGTCGGTAAACACGAAGTATCTCGGCACTTTGTGCGACGCGATATGCGCTCTTCCGAATTCTTTCATTTCTTCTTCAGTAGAACTTTCGCCGTCGTGCAGAATTACCCAGGCGCACGCTTCTTCGCCGTACTTTTTGTCGGGAACGCCCACCACCTGCACGTCTTTCACTTTGGAGTGCGTAAGGTAGAATTCTTCTATCTCTCTCGGGTAGATATTTTCGCCGCCGCGTATTATCATATCTTTAAGCCTGCCCGTAACCTTGTAATATCCGTCGGGCGTGCGCAGACAAATATCACCCGAATGAAGCCACCCGTCTTTATCTATCGCGGACGCGGTCGCCTTGGGCATTTTGTAATACCCTTTCATTATGTTAAAGCCGCGCGCGACGAATTCGCCGCTCACTCCGTCGGGCAAATCCGCGCCCGTTTCGGGGTCTATTATCTTGCATTCCACGTTGGGGAACGCCGTTCCGACAGTTTCCACGCGGTGGTCTTCGTCTTCGGTAACTTCGCCCATAGTGCAGCCGGGCGACGCTTCCGTCTGTCCGTAAACGCTTATTATTTCGCGCATATTCATTTCGCGCGCCGCGCGTCTCATAAGGTCGGCGGGGCAGTTAGAACCCGCCATTATACCCGTTCTCACGTGCGAGAAATCGGTTTTTTTGAAATCTTCGTGCGCGAACATCGCGATAAACATCGTCGGAACGCCGTTAAAACAGGTGATTTTCTCGTTCGTAATACACGCGAGCGACGATTTGGGTGAAAAGTATGGAAGCGGACAAAGCGTTCCGCCGTGAGTCATTATGGAAGTCATTGTCAGAACCATTCCGAAACAATGGAACATAGGCACTTGCACCATCATTCTGTCCGCGGTGGACAAATCCATTCTGTCGCCTATGATTTTGCCGTTGTTCACTATGTTGGAATGAGTGAGCATAACGCCTTTGGGGAATCCCGTCGTGCCCGAAGTGTATTGCATATTCGCGACGTCCGACGGTTTTATCGCGGCGGCGCGGCGTCTTACTTCTTCGGGAGAAATTAAAGACGACAGTTCCTGCATTTCTTCGAAAGTCAGCGCGCCGTCCATAGAAAATCCCACGGTTACCACGTTGCGCAAAAACGGCAGTCTTTCCGAATAGAGCGGCTCGCCCTTTTTAAGCGTTTTAAGTTCGGGGCAAAGTTCTTCTATTATCCCCTTGTAATCGGAATCCTTACAGTTTTCAATCATAACGAGAGTATGCGTATCCGACTGTCTTAAAAGGTATTCCGCTTCCTGAATTTTATAAGCGGTGTTCACGGTAACGAGCACCGCGCCTATTTTCACCGTCGCCCAGAAAGTCAGAAACCACTCGGGAACGTTGGTCGCCCATACCGCGACGTGATAGCCGGGTTTAACGCCCAATGCAATCAGCGCGGCGGCAACGCGGTTGACGTCTCTGTCGAACTGCGCATACGTTCTCGTATAATCGAGCGTAGTGTATTTGAACGCGAGTTGGTCGGGGTATTTTTCCGCCATAAAATCGAGAACCTGCGGAAAGGTCTTGTCGATAAGGTCGTATTTTTTCCAGGGGAACGTACCCGTTCCCGCGCGGTTATAATGCGTTTCGCCGCTTTTCTCTTTCGCTACGCCCGCTTTGAACTTTTCGGCAAAACAGGTCAGCACCAAATCGTAATCGTAAACGCCCGTGCGCTCGTCGGAAGCGACGTAACCTTCGTAGTTCAGCGAATAGAGCGCGTCTGCAAACGTAGAAAGGGGCAGTTCCCCTTCGCCGACGAGACAGTCCCCGTCGCCGTCTTTATCGCCAAGCCGAACGTAACCTATATACGCGCCGAGCGCGGTAATGGTGTCTTCCGCGCTTTCGCCCGCGGTGAAATACGTTTCGCGCACGTTCCAGCACGCGCCAACCGCACCGCTTTTGAAAAGTCTGAACAATTCCACCGCCCTTTTTGTATCGGCAAGCGCGCCCGACGTTTCGAACAGCAGCGTAACACCCGTTTTTTCGGCGGCTTTGACCGCACCGCCGAGAAGATCGGCTACGGCTTTTAAGTCGGCGTTTTCGCCGAGAGAGAGAATAACCCGTTCGATGCCGGCGTTCGCCGCCGTGTTTATATAGTTGAAAACGGCTTCCGCGTCGCCTTCCGTCTGCACGGGGCGCGGATAGGTAAGCGCGGACACTTCTATTTTTCTGTTGACGAGTTTGCGGCGCGAATCGGCGGCGCAGGCGGGATTTAACAGGCTGTCGGCGTGGTCGGCGCGTTCCGCCGCCGCGTCGTATATCTCGAACGCGTCGTAACCGTATTCGTCCGCAATTTTGCATAAACCGAGAAACGAGTTCGCGGGAACGAATCTCGTGGAAAACGTGAGTTTCATTATTGATTACCTTCGTAAACTATCTTGCTTAAAGCGTTGAGATACGCTCTTACGGACGCACCCACTATATCCGTGGAAACGCCGTTGCCCGAATACAACTTGCCGTCGTGGCGGAGTTTGACGAGCGCGTGCCCTACCGATTCTCTGCCTTCCGTAACCGTCTGAATCTGGAAGTCGTCCAACTCGTAATGATGACCTATAATCTGTTCGATAACCTTAAACGCCGCGTCGATGGGTCCGTCGCCCGCGCCCACGCCGAACAGTTTTCCGTCTTTCCCGGAAAGGGTAATCTGCGCGGTGGCGTTTATCACGTTTCCGCAGTTGACCACGTAACTTTCGAGATGATACGCGGACGGCGCCTGCATCGCGGCGGCGGCGATAATCACTTCGAGTTCGCGCGATTCGATAACGTTTTTGCGGTTGAGAATTCTGCGCGTTTCTTCGTAAACCTTGCCCGCGTCCGCGTCCGAAAGGTCGTATCCGAGCGAAGTTACCGCGGCAATCACGTCCGAAAGAGTGCTTTCGCCCGTAATTCTGATTTTAACGTTCTTTTCCGTTTCTTTCGCGGCGATTTCCTTTTTAACGGCGTATTCCGCGTCGCGGTGAATAGCGGTAACGTTAAGGTTCGCGGATACGCCTATTTCTTCCGCCTTTGCAGCGAGAAAATCCGCGAACGCGACGGTGTTTACCAAATCGGACGGAATCGCGGAAGTAACCACCCCCGCCGCCCCCGCTTTAACGCACGCGGCGGCGACCGCTACGCCCACGCCTATTTTATCCGAAGGTCTTACGGACAGCGCGATACCCGCCGCCGACAACCGCGAAACCGCCGCGGCGGCGTCTTCGGGCAGCCATACGCCCGCGTCGTCCGATATTGTAACGGAAGTCGCGCCCGCTTCCATGGCGGTCTGCACGGCTTCGCTTAAAAACGATTCGTCCGCTCTCGAAGCGTCTTCGGCTACGAATTCCACTTCGTCGCAAAGCGTTCTCGCAAAAGCGACGCGCTCCGCGATAAATGGTTTCATAGCCGCCGCTTTTTTGTGGAAAATATATTCCATCTGCACGGTGGAAACGGGCAGGATTATCTGCAGACATTTATTTTTCGCGTCGCTTACGGCTTTCGCGGCGATTTTCGCGCTCTCGTCGGTTACGCCCGCGTCTATTTTTATAACGGTATCGGGCAGCGCCGCGCATATAGTCTTATAGATTACGCAATCTTCGCGCTCCTTTTTTACGGGCGGAAGTTCGGCGGCGTCCGCTTTAACGCTTGCGAGATACTTCGCGAGATTGAGTTTTTCGCGGAACGTATAATATCCGCCGTGTAGTTTATCGGCGATTTTAAGCGCCGCGTCGGAAATGGAAAAGTGTTTCATAAAGACCTCCGTAAAAAAATACCCCGCAGAAACGAATTTCTGCGGGGTGATTAAACAAATTAACCACGGTACCACCCGTCATTGTCGGCAAAAACCGACCGCTTTGCGGACTCAATCAAGTCCCCGACCTGTAACGGGCTCACCCGTGTCCGCTTACGTAATTTCGGCAGACCTGCTCCGATACGAGACAACCGCTCGACCACCCTTACGCCTTGCACCGACCGACGCTTCTCTGTGCGGGATTCCGTTTCGCGATTTAATATCATCACTGCATTTTTCTTGATTTTAACATAACGCAAAAAACTTGTCAAGCGTTTTTAAGGGCGT
>CAMEHL010000019.1 GCA_945917475.1 uncultured Clostridia bacterium
TTTGGCGGCTTTCACGCACAGCCAGTCCGATTCTCCGCACAGTTCGTCGGTAACGACAATATCGGGCGAAAGCGACCTGACCCCATATCCGAAAGCGTACAGTTTGTCCGAAAATCTTATAAAATCGACGTGAACGCCGCCGCACGAAACGAACTCGCCGCGCTCGTCGATAACTAAAACCGAAACGTCGTTCCGGTTAAAACGCCTAATTAGGTCTTTCAATATTGTGGTTTTGCCACACCCGGGCGGCGAAACGACGAGCGCGTCTTTTATTCCGTCTTTGAAAATCCTTTCATAAACGGCGTCGGCACAACCTTCCACGTCGTGCGGAATCCTGATATTTATCGAAGACACGTTTTTTACGGTAACGATTTTACCGCAATCGAATACGCAATCTCCGCCTATTCCCACCCTTATTCCGTCTTTATATGCAATAAATCCGTTTTTTATCTGTTCGTTGAAAGCGTAAACGGAGTTATCCGTCAGAGCGCACATAATTGCACGCAACGTTTCAAAGTCCGCCCTAATCGCTCCGTTTACGTTATCGCTCGCCCCGTTTTCGTTAAGATACGCGCTTTTACCGAAAACGTTTATCAAAACGGGATAGCCCGCCCTTAAACGCAAATCGAAAACCTTTTTGATATCGACTTTATTTAAAGCGTTATAAATGTTTTTCGGCAGGAATTCAAGATTCATATCTATAATAATATATTAAACCGTTATCGAAAAGAGAACAAAAAAAGGAGCGTATTTAAAACGCTCCGCTGTAAATTAAGGATAATGATAATTATAAATCGTCAGGCACGACCGATTAAACGAGCGGATATTCCGCTTTTACGACCGCGGCAAGTTTAGAATCGTATTCTTTAACCTTTTCCGACACGATTTTTTCCACCTGTTCGGGCGCGATTCGGGACTCGTAAGGCATTAAAACGTCGAAAATAAGATTTGCGTGAGTTTCGCCCTCGTTCATTCTGAAATCGTGAATATCGAACGACTCGTCTATATTTTTAACGATTTTTCTGCACACTTCTTTAAGTTCGTTGACTCGCGCGCTGGTGGTTACGACGGGATCCATATGAATAACCGCTATGCAGTTGAATTTGCTTTCAAGTCCCCTTTCAATATTGTCAATCATATCGTGAAGTTCCATTATATCGCCCTCGGCAGGCACTTCGACGTGAAGAACGAGAATTTTTCTGCCGGGACCGTAATCGTGCAGCATCAGGTCGTGTATGCCTACAACCCTGTCGTCGAACGTTTTAACGTAATCCGCAATCTCTTTAACGAGCCCCGCGTCCGGCGCTTTGCCGAGCATAACGTCGGCAACTTCTTTCATTGACTTAACCCCCGTATAGGCGATAAAAAGCGACACGACTACGCCGGCGTAGCCGTCGATAGGTGCGTTTTTGAAAAATATCGAAAGGATAAGGCAAATCAGAACGACCGCCGTCGATATGCAGTCGGAAACGCTGTCCATAAACGCCGCTTCGACGGCGACGGAATTTATTTTTCTGCCGACGA
The DNA here is from genome assembly GCA_945917475.1 of uncultured Clostridia bacterium. Taxonomy (GTDB): domain Bacteria; phylum Bacillota; class Clostridia; order Christensenellales; family Borkfalkiaceae; genus UBA1259. Next base: position 1,525 of record CAMEHL010000019.1, read on the forward strand.
AACGGTTTAACCCCGCAAGAAAAAACTTTGCGAGAACGGAGAACACGAGAATACCCGCGGAAACGTAAAACACCGCGCCGAGAACTATTTCCGTCGTTTCGTTCGATATAATTTTGGAAACCGATTCGGTAAACAGTTGAAAAGCGACGACCATTATCACGACGGAAACCGCAAGCCCCGCAAAATACTCGAATCTGCCGTGTCCGAACGGGTGTTCTTTGTCAGGTTTTTTTGACGACAGTTTAAAACCGAACAGAGAAATCAGAGAAGTTCCCGCGTCGGAAAGATTGTTTACGCCGTCGGATAACACGGAAATCGCGCCCGTGATTACCCCCGCCACGATTTTGGACGCGCTTAATAAAAGGTTTATAAATATCCCCGTAAACCCCAGAAGTTTGCCGTATTTGCGCCTTACTTCGGGATTATCGGCGTCGTTATGGTCTTTGATAAAAAGTTTTACAAATGCGTTGAACATATTTTACGCCTGCTTTTCTAAAATTACGGTAAAAGGCCCGTCGTTTACCTGGGTTATTTTCATATCCGCTCCGAACACGCCCGTTTTTACGGTAACGCCGCGCGTTCTCAAACCGTCCGCAACGTATCGATACAAAGCGTTGGCTCTTTCGGGAGATTCGGCGGAAAGAAAGTCGGGGCGGTTGCCGTGCGAAGTATTAGCGTAAAGCGTAAACTGCGAAACGAGCAGAATCTCGCCGCCCGCGTCGAGAATCGATTTATTTATTTTCCCGTTATCGTCTTCGAATATCCGCAACGGCGAGATTTTATTTATAAAATAGTCTGCGACAGACTCGTCGTCCCCTTTCCCAACACCCAGAAACACAACGTAGCCTTTTTTTATTTCCGATATAAGTTTATCGTCCACAGTTAGTTGCGCGCTAAGCACGCGTTGCACGACCGCTTTCATTTTCACACCGCCTGTTCCGCATTTCATTTTATGCGAATACAATTATAATTGTCTTTAATATTCTGCTCTGCGATAAAAAAATTTGATTTTTATCGTTAATATCATTATTGATAATAATATCACAATCAAATTTAATTGACAACCTTTTGAACAATAAGTATAATATTTTAGTCAATATATTTATTCATTAAGTTTAAAAAGGGAAAAGGATATGGACGTTTACGGAATAGAAAAACTTTCTCTCGTCGACTACGACGGATTCGTTGCCGCAACCGTATTTACAGGGAGATGCAATTTCAGATGCCCTTTTTGTCATAACGCCGCACTCGTTACCGATTGCGACGGGCTTTCCGTAACGAGCGAAAAGGAAATATTCGATTACCTTAAAAAAAGAAAAGGAATAATAGAAGGAGTTTGCGTTACGGGCGGAGAACCCACTCTCAACAAAGACTTGCCGGAATTTTGCGAAAAACTTAAAAATATAGGTCTGTCCGTCAAAGTCGATTCAAACGGAACTAATCCCGTTATGCTTAAAACTCTCGCCGAAAACGGATTAGCGGATTATTTCGCAATCGACGTAAAAAACGACAGAAAAAATTACGCAGCGATTATAGGTCTCGATAAATTCGACGTTTCCAACGTTGAAAAAACAGTCGAATTTCTTATAAACGGAAAAACGCCTTACGAATTCCGCACTACCCTGATAGCACAATTCCACGACGAAAACAATCTGATCGAAATAGGCAAATGGATAAACGGCGCGGATAAATATTTTTTACAGAAGTTCAAAAGCGGAGACAACTGTCTCGCCCCCGACGGTCTTTCGCCCGTTTCGGACGAAAACGCCGTTAAACTGTTGAACGCGGTTAAACCTTTCGTAAAAAAAGCGAGTCTCCGCGGTTACGACCTTTCGGGCTGATTCTCCCACGATTTATTTTTTACAGGCTTACTCTGCTCTTTTTATTTTTATATTTTAATCGTATTTACGGAGAATTTACATAAGATGACTTACTTTATTTTCGCACTCGTGGCGTTGTTTGCCTGGAGCGGTTCAGACCTTTTTTCAAAACTCGGCACTTCGCAAAAAGACAAAAACAGCCATTGGCACGTTATTTTCGCCGTCGGCGTAATAATGGGCATACACGCCGTTATCACTATTATTTTCGGCTCTTTTATCGATCCCGATACTATTCCGTCCTGGCTTGCAAGCGTTATTTATACAGACTTTAAGCCTATGGATTTCGTAAAATACCTGCCCATTGCGTTTATCTATCTTGCCGCCATGGTGATAGGTTACGTCGGACTCAGGTATATCGAATTATCCGTTTCTTCCCCCATCTGCAACTCTTCCGGCTCTCTCGCGCTCGTTATCTGTCTGTTTTTCGGCTGGGCTACGATTGACGGCTGGACAATCGCGGGCGTTATTCTGGTTACCATTGGAATAATAATGCTCGGCATAGTAGAATACAGAGAAAGCGACGAAATAAAACTCGCTAGACAAAACAAATCGAATTTCAAATACACGAAAAGTCTCTGGGCGATTTTAATTCCCGTAATATATCTCATTATGGACGCCTTGGGAACAGTCGGCGACCAACTTGTATCCGAACTCGAACTTTTTGATATGAGCGAATACGCTTCTAACACCGCGTTCGAATTTACTTCGCTGTGTTTTGCGATTTTCGCGTTTATTTACGTTAAAGTTATAAAGAAACAAAAATTCTTTTATCTGGATAACGAAGATGCGCCGCGAGACAAGGTTCTTAAAAGAAACCTGCTTTTTGGCGGTTTATGCGAAACGGTCGGTCAGATATTCTATATGGCGGTAATGTTCTCGGACTTCGACGCGGGTATGCCTATGATTTCCGCATATTGCGTTCTTTCGGTAGTCTGGTCGAGAATATTCCTTAAAGAGAAACTGTCCTATAAGCATTATATTGCTATCGCGCTCACGTTTGCGGGTATTATTCTGCTCGGCATATTCTCGCCCGTATAATGCTGTCGGAAAATTCGCCCCGTAAAAATACGCTGCGGAAAAAGCATTCATAAAATAATTTTTTAACAAATAAGGAGTAAAAATGGAGAGAGAAAAGTTAGGCTCGAGATTAGGTTTTATCCTTTTATCGGCGGGCTGTGCAATCGGCTGCGGCAACGTGTGGAAATTTCCCACGCTCACAGGTCAGAGCGGCGGCGGAGCGTTCGTCTTGCTGTATCTCGTTTTTCTTATCGTTTTAGGGCTTCCGGTAATGACTATGGAATTTTCAATCGGCAGAGCGAGTCGGAAAAGCCCCGTAAGGCTTTATCACGCGCTTACACCCGAAAAAAAAGTATGGCGCGCGCACGGTTACGCCGCGCTCGCGGGAAACTTGCTTTTAATGATGTTCTATACCGTCGTTTCCGGTTGGATAATGTATTATTTCGTATCGTCGCTGACGGGAAAATTAGGCGTGGTAACAGACCAGGCTGCTTCTGCAGAATTTTTCACAAAACTTAACGACAGTCCGTCCGTGCTGATTATATGCACTTTCACGATAATAATCGTGGGGTTTTTCGTCTGCTCGTTCAAACTCGACAAAGGACTCGAAAAAGTAACCAAATACCTTATGCTTGCGCTGCTCGTCATTATGATAGCGCTCGCGATTTACGGTTTTACTCTCGACGGGGCGAAAGAAGGGCTTAAATTTTATCTCGTTCCCGATTTTACCAAAATAAATTTCAACGTCGTGGTGGCGGCAATGAACCAGGCGTTCTTTACCCTTTCGCTCGGCATAGGGTCTATGGCGATTTTCGGAAGTTACATAAACAAAGACCGTTCTCTGCTCGGCGAATCGGTAAACGTCATAGTTTTAGATACGTTCGTAGCAATCGTAGCGGGGCTTATTATTTTCCCCTCCTGTTTTACTTATAACGTTCAGCCTGACGGAGGTCCTTCGCTCATATTCCAGACTCTGCCGCTCGTCTTTTCTCACCTGCCCGGCGGAAGAATATGGGAAACGCTTTTCTTCCTTTTTATGACTTTCGCGGCGTTTTCCACCGTTCTCGCGGTGTTTGAGAATATTTTATCAAGTTTCCGCGATATCTTCGGCTGGTCGAGAATAAAAGGAAGTATTATCTGTTGCGCGATAATGCTCGTTCTGTCGCTACCCTGCATTCTTTCCTTCTGCGTATTCAAAACAAGTTACGCCGTTCTCGATATAGAAGACTTTTTAGTAAGCAACATTCTGCTGCCCGTCGGCTCTCTCGTTTACGTATTGTACTGCACGAGCAAAAAAGGCTGGGGTTGGGAAAATTTCACTATGGAAGCGAACACAGGCAAAGGCATAAAAGTCAAAAATCCGATGAGATTTTATATGTCCTATATACTGCCCGTCATCATATTTGCTTTGTTCGTTATAGGTCTCGTAACGTTCGATTATCAGGGCAATATTTTTGATTTCTTTAAATGATAATCCTAAAAAAACTAAACTTAAAAGCCGCGTCTGCCGAAAATGCAGACGCGGCTTTGTATGTTAACTTTAAGTATGAAACACGCTTAATGACGGTTAAGTTAAGGGTTTATTCCCACTCGATTGTCGCGGGGGGTTTGCTCGTTACATCGTAAACAACTCTGTTGACGTGTTTTACTTCGTTTACTATACGGGCAGAAATATTAGACATTACGTCATGCGGAATATCCGCCCAGTCGGCGGTCATACCGTCTACGCTCGTTACCGCGCGTAGAGCAATAGTATAGTCGTAAGTCCTTTCGTCGCCCATTACGCCGACCGATCTCATACCCGTAAGAACGGCAAAATACTGCCATATCACCTTATCGAGCCCCGCTCTCGCTATTTCTTCTCTGAAAATATAGTCGGCATCCTGTAATAATTTTATCTTCTTTTCGGTAATGTTTCCGAGAATCCTTATAGCAAGACCCGGTCCAGGGAAAGGCTGGCGCATTACGATTTTTTCGGGCAGTCCGAGTTCTAAACCGAGAGCGCGTACTTCGTCCTTAAAAAGGCTTCTCAGCGGTTCTATTATTTCCTTAAAATCGACCACGGAAGGCAGTCCGCCCACGTTGTGATGACTTTTTATAACCGCACTTTTCCCCAAGCCGCTCTCTATGACGTCCGGATAAATGGTCCCCTGAACGAGAAAATCCACTTTGCCGATTTTTTTCGCCTGTTCGCTGAATACGTCTATAAACGCTTTGCCTATTATCTTTCTCTTTCTTTCGGGTTCTTTAACACCGCGGAGTTCTTTTAAGAAGTACTTTCCCGCGTCAACCTTAATCAGGTTCATACCCATTTTATCTTTGAATACGCCCATAACTTCGTCGGCTTCGTTTTTGCGTAATAGACCGTGGTCGACGAATATGCAGGTAAGATTTTCGCCTACCGCTTTATGTAAAAGCGTCGCCGCAACGGCACTGTCCACGCCGCCGCTCATTGCGCAAAGCACTTTTTTATCGCCGACTTTCTCTTTTATAGCCTTAATGCTTTCGGCGGCGTAATCGGACATTTTCCAGTCTCCAGCCGCTCCGCAGACTTTGTAAAGGAAGTTTTTGAGTATAACGTTTCCGTCAGTCGTGTGAACGACTTCGGGATGAAACTGCACCGCGTAAATTTTTCTTGCCGCATTTTCGTAAGCCGCGATTTTGCAATGCTCCGTATAGGCGGTAACGGTAAAACCTTCGGGTAGTTCGCACACCTGATCGGTATGGCTCATCCAGCAGTAATTTTCCTTGCTAACGCCGTCGAAAAGCACGCTGTCCGAATAATAAATTTTCTGTCTGCCGTATTCGCGCACGTCGGCGTGAATGACTTTTCCGCCCAACTCGAAAGCGGTGAGTTGCATACCGTAACAAATGCCGAGCACGGGAACGCCGAGCGAGAAAACCGCCTTATCGACTTTCGGAGAATCTTCGCCGAACACGCTTGACGGACCGCCCGTAAATATTATGCCGACGGGGTTATAACTTTTAATTCTTTCGATTGAAATGTCGGCGGGAACAAGTTCCGCGTATACGTTCAAGTTTCTGACTCTGCGGACAATCAGTTGATTATATTGACCGCCGAAGTCGATTACGAGTACAGTTTGTCGTTGCATATTTACCTCATCTTACGTTTATTTTATTCTACCGTAACGCTTTTTGCAAGATTACGCGGCTTATCGGGATTTATTCCCTTGTTTACCGACGTATAATAAGCAATAAGTTGCCACGGAACAATATTCGCTACTGCCTGAAGTCCGTTGCCCGTTTCCTTGATTTTTACGACAAATTCGCATTTTTCGGTAAAATCGCGCTCTATGCCGTCGAAACAGGTAAATAAAATGAGTTTCGCTCCGCGAGAACGCGCTTCTTCAGCGTTGCAGAGAACTTTGCTCAACACACGCTTTTCGGTGGCAAAGACGACGACGTAAGTCGTTTCGTCTATCAAAGCGAGAAAACCGTGTTTAAGTTCGCCTGCGTAATAAGTGTCCGAATTGATATAACACGTTTCTTTGATTTTCAGACTCGCCTCGTTAGCCGAATAATAATCCGAGCCTCTGCCTATCATAAAAATCCTACGCTGATATCTTAACACATCGGCTATCTGTCTGTAAAGTTGAATTTGACCGAAATCGAAAATTTTTATAAATTCTTTTATATCTTTAAGAGAAACGGCTTTTTTTCCGTGCGCCGCGCCGAGTATTTCCGCAACCGCATAAAGTACGGTTATCTGCGCGCAGTAAGCCTTGGTAGAAGCCACGGCAATCTCCGTTCCCGCTTTTATCGGAACGGCGACGTCCGCATTTTTGGCAAGCGTGCTGTATTCCACGTTTACCACGGCGACGCTTTTTGCCCCGTTTTTCTTCGCAAGTTCGAGCGCGGCGAGAGTATCAGCCGTTTCACCGCTCTGACTTACTAAAAATATAAGCGTTCGGTCGTCGATTTTAAAGTCGGAATATCTGAACTCGCTCGCGACGAAAGTAAAGCAGTTTACGCCGAGTTTATCAGATAAAAATTTTGCGCCGAATAAACACGCGTGATAAGCCGTTCCGCAACCCACGAAAACGATTTTATCGTAAAGCACTGTATCTATCTGCGATAGTTTTTTATAATTTTCGGGTATCGAGTAGTATTCTAAAACGTTTTTTATTACCGATTTCGTCTCGAATATTTCTTTCAGCATAAAATGTTCGTAACCGTTTTCTTCATCCGATTCCGTGCAGTCGAGTTTCACGGGAGTTTTCGTTACCGTACCGAAACCGTTTTTAACCGTCAGTTTTCCGCCCGATACGAAACCCGCTTCACCGTCTTCGATAACGTAATACTCGTTTGCAAAACCCGAAAAACATACGACGTCGCTCGCGATAACCGTTTCGTTGCCGTTTACGGCTATAAAAAGCGGGCTTCTGTTTTTGGCAAAATAAATTTTGTCGTCGTCTTTTTTCATAACGGCGAGAGCATAACTTCCCTTAACCGCAGAAACTGCGTCGATTAGAGTTTGAAGATTATCCGAACAATCGTAAAACTGCAAAAGATTTGCAACCGTTTCGCTGTCCGTCTGACTGTAAAACGACGCTCCGCTTTTTATCAGTTCGGCTTTCAGTTCCGCATAATTCTCTATTATGCCGTTATGAACGAGAACCCACTTCCCGTCCGAAGAAACGTGCGGATGAGCGTTTACTTCGTCCGGTTTGCCGTGCGTCGCCCATCTTGTATGACCTATTCCGAGTTTCGCTCCCGGCGTAATTTTAATTTTCGTTTCAAGGTTCTTTATCTCGCCTTTCGCTTTAAACACAGAAAAGCCGTCGCTGTTCTTTACCGCTATCCCCGCAGAATCGTAACCTCTGTACTCGAGTTTTTTGAGTTTTTTCACGAGCGTTTTTTCCACGTCTTTGCCTATATAACCTACTATTCCGCACATATTCCTTCTCCCTAATATAATTTACGATTTCATATTTTAGAGTTATTTTATGCGTTTGTCAAGGCAATTTTTACTGCGATTTCACCCGTTTTTTTACCAAAAAAGCGAATAAACGCCTTAAACGGCATTTCACGATTTCCTTATTTTAGGGTAAATCTCTTTCCGTTTTTCCCGATAAAGCGTTATCTGCAAGAAAAAACGAAAACGTGAAACGGTTTTAAGGCGCTAAAATTCTTTTCAAAAAAAATTTTTACTTATCGAGCGAGTGTTTAACAAGACCCAAAAACAGCGGATGCGGTTTGTTAGGACGGCTCTTGAATTCGGGATGAAACTGAACGCCCACGAAAAATCTGTTTTTCGGGTTCTCCACAGTTTCGACTATATAACCGTCGGGAGAAGTTCCGCCTATAACGAGTCCGTTTTTAACCATTATTTCTCTGTAATCGTTGTTGAACTCGTAACGGTGGCGGTGTCTCTCGAATATTTCGCTCTCGCCGTAACACACGTAAAGCGCAGTGTTTTCGGCAACCTTGCACGGATACGCGCCGAGACGCAACGTTCCGCCCTTGTTCACTTCGTCGTTCTGGTCGGGCAGGAAGTCTATCACTTTATTTCTGCAATCGGGAGCAAATTCGCCCGAATCGGCGTCTTTTATACCGCATACGTTTCTTGCAAACTCGATAACCGCGGTCTGCATTCCGAGACAAATGCCGAGATACGGCACGTCGTTTTCCCGAGCGTATTTCGCCGCGACGATTTTGCCTTCTATACCCCTGTTTCCGAACCCGCCCGGAACCAAAATCCCGTCGGCGTTTTTAAGTGCGTCTTTAACGTTTTCTTCGGTAACTGTTTCGCTGTCCACCCAAAGAATATTGACTTTCGCTCCAAGCCAGTATCCCGCGTGCCTGAGCGCTTCCGCGACCGAAAGATATGCGTCGTGCAGCGCGACGTATTTACCGACTATGGCGATACTGACTTCGCGGTTAAGATTTTTGATTTTCTCAACCATCGTCTTCCATTCTTTAAGGTCCGGTTTATCGGCATTGATACCGAGTTCGCGGCACACCACGTCGGAAAAGTTATGTTTTTCGAGCATAAGCGGCGCTTCGTATAATATCGGAAGGGTTATGTTTTCTATTACGCAGTCTTTTTTGACGTTACAGAAAAGCGCGATTTTATTGAATATGCTTTCTTCGAGAGGCTCGTCGCAACGCAGTATAATTATGTTGGGATTTACGCCCATACTTTGTAATTCTTTTACGGAATGTTGCGTAGGTTTGCTCTTATGCTCGTCGCTGCCCGATAAAAACGGTACGAGCGTTACGTGAATAAACAGGCTGTTCTCTTTGCCAACTTCGAGCGAAATCTGTCTTACAGCCTCTAAAAAAGGCTGAGATTCGATATCGCCTATCGTGCCGCCAAGTTCGGTTATAACCACGTCCGCGTCCGTTTCTCTGCCCACGCGGTAAATAAAGTCTTTTATTTCGTTGGTAACGTGCGGTATTATCTGAACGGTAGAGCCTAAATATTCGCCGCGGCGTTCTTTGTTCAAAACGTTCCAGAACACCTTGCCCGTGGTAAGATTTGAAAACTTATTGAGATTTTCGTCGATAAATCTTTCGTAATGTCCGAGGTCGAGATCGGTTTCTGCACCGTCTTCGGTAACGTACACTTCGCCGTGTTGATACGGACTCATAGTACCGGGGTCTACGTTTATGTACGGGTCGAGTTTCTGCGCCGCCACTTTAAGCCCGCGCGATTTTAAAAGTCTGCCGAGAGACGCCGCCGTTATTCCTTTGCCGAGTCCCGAAACGACTCCGCCCGTTACGAATATGTATTTTTTCATAAATTACCTCTAATCGTTATAATTCTTTATAATGTCGCACGCGATAACGGTCTTTCTGACGCACCTGTCCATCGCTTGTTTTTCAATGTATCTATGCGCTTCTTCTTCCGTAAAAGACAATTTGGATATCAGAAGAAGTTTCGCTCTGCCCACGAGTTTGATTTCTTCCATTTTTTCTTTTAAACTTTCCGTCTTTCTTATAAGCCCTTTAAGCCGCTGACAAGTCGCGACGGTAAGCCTTAATCCCTGAACGAACGAAAACGAAGAAAGCGGTTTAGGCAGGCAGAAAACGCCTGCTTTTTCCATAACGGAAGACACGCCGTCGTAGACTTCGTTTTTAACTAAAAGCATAACTCCGGCATAGGAATCTTTTATTACGTTTTCTGCGAGTTCGGAGCCGAATTCGTCTCTGAGCGGGCTGTTTATCAGAACTATATCGTAATCTTTATCGGCAAGTTTTCTGCGCGCTTCCGCTCCGCAGGACGCTATTTCCGCATTGAAACTGCCGTTTAAGTTTTTTGTTATGAATTCCGTACCCTTTTCCGACGACGAAACGACGAGAACGTTCCACTCTCTTACGACCGTCATATTAACCGGTTATAAATTTTTCGTCTAAAAATTTCCCTATAAATTTGCTGTTTGCGGCGAGTTCGCGCGCAGCGTTTAAACTGTCGGGTAACAATTCCGAGTCCCCGCCTGCAATACCGAACGCGTTTTCTTTTTGCTCGGCGGGAAGTTTCAATTTATTTTTCACACCTTCCACGCCCGCATATATAATCAAAGCGTAAACGAGATAAACGTTCGCTTTGCCGTCCGGCGAACGCATTTCAAAGCGTTTCCCCGTTTTGCTTGCCGGGATTCTTATAAGCGCGGAGCGGTTGGAATTTCCCCAGCATACGCTGCCCGGCGCTTTCATTTCGCCGAGTCTTAAATACGACTGTTCCGTTTTGTTAAGGAAATAAGTCATATTTTTAACTTCTTTCAATACGCCCGCGACGAAAGAATCGAATACGTCTTCTCCCTTTTCGCTTATAACGGAAACGTTGACGTGCATACCGCTGCCGCTCTTATCGGGTAAAGGTTTGGGGTCGAAAGACGCCCAAAGCCCGTTTTTATAAGAAATGGTTTCGGTAGCGTTTCTGAAAATCACGGCGTGGTCGGCAGACGATAAAGCGTCCGAATACTTAAAGTCAATCTCGTTCTGTCCCGGTCCTTCTTCGTGATGAGAACATTCGGGAGAAAGCCCCATTTCTTCTATCGTAAGGCATATTTCACGGCGGATGTTTTCGCCTTTATCGTCGGGCGCGACGTCCATATATCCCGCGTTATCGCACGGAATACGGGTTTTTTCACCGTTTTCGTCTAATTTAAACAGATAAAACTCAAATTCCGTGCCGAAATTGCAGGTTATGCCGTTACGCGCCGCATAAGCGACGGCGTTTTTCAGAACGTTTCTCGAATCGAGTTCGAAAGGCGTGCCGTCGGGATATTTTATATCGCAGAAAAGCCTTATTACCCTGCCGTGAGAAGGTCTCCACGGCAAGAGAGTAAGCGTATCGGGGTCGGGAAACAAAAACAAATCGGAATTTTCAACCTTGCCGAATCCAACTGCGGACGCGTCGAAAGAAACGCCGTTTTTAAATGCGTTTTCAAGTTCGCCCGGCATTATGGACGCGTTTCTGATTTTACCTTCCGCGTCGCAGAAAGCAAGTCTGATAAACTTTACGTCTTCTTCTTTAACGAAGTCCATCACGTCGTTTACGGAATTTTTCATAAAATCTCCCCTGTTTTAATTCATAACGTACAAGCGTTTATAAGGACTTGCGGAATTCGGCGTTAAAAGATAAAAGTCCGAATCGGTTATTTCTTTTTCGTCTTGTCCGAAAAGCCTGCAAAACTCTTTAACGTAACCGGATATCTCTTTTACGTCGTCCACCGTCGCTTTAACGCATTTTACCTGTTCGGGTAAATCTTTGGGCGGAACGTTCGTCCGTAACAGCATTTTACCGCCGTGCATACCCGTCCCGCAAAAATCGCCCACGATTTCGCCCTTAACGCCAATACCCAACACGATAATTATACCGCCCGCCTGATATTCGCCGAGAAAACTGCCGGCAGTTCCGCCAATAACAATCACGGGTTTTTTATCGCGGTATTCTTTCATATGAATACCCGCGCGGTATCCCGCGTTACCTTTAACGTAAACCGAACCGCCGCGCATTGCGTAACCCACCGCGTCTCCGACACCGCCGTAAACGACAATCTTGCCGTCGTTCATGGTGTCGCCCACTGCGTCCTGAGCGTTGCCTTTAACGGTAATCTCCGAGCCGTTTAAGTACGCGCCCAGAGCGTTGCCCGGTATACCGAGTATTTCAATCTTCTTTCCGCCCGTTCCCGCGCCGATAAACCGCTGACCGTTGCAGCCGCTCACGAGTACGTCGTCGCTGTCCGCGATTGCGGCGTTTATCTCCGTGTAACTCTTATTCTTTGCTTCTATATTCAAATTATATCACACTCCTGTCTTATATCGCGCTTTTTTCGGTAAGTTTTTTTGCCCGACGGCAAAATTTTTAAATGTTGTCTCTTTTATTCGCCCGCATGCAGAATACCGAGCACTTCGAGTTCCTTTTCGTTGAGACCTATTCCGCGGAGCATAAGTCTGTTGCCTTTCAACGCTTCTACGGAATTTATACCCATACCGCCCATCATCTCTTTGATTTCGTTGTTCCAGGCGGTTAATAGATTGCAGAGCCTGTCCGCGCCTTCTTCTACGTTAAGTCTGTTGACGAGTTCGGGTATCTGCGTAGCGATTCCCCAATTGCACTTGCCCTGCTGGCAACTTCTGCATAAATGGCAGCCGAGCGCAATCAGAGCGGAAGTCGCGATATACACGGCGTCAGCGCCGAGCGCGATTGCCTTTACCACGTCCGCGCTGTTTCTTATCGCGCCGCCCGCGACTATCGAAACGTTATCACGAATACCTTCTTCGCGCAGTCTCTTATCCACTGCGGCAAGCGCGAGTTCTATGGGTATTCCCACGTTATCGCGTATTCTTGTAGGTGCGGCGCCCGTTCCGCCGCGGAAACCGTCTATGGCGATAATATCCGCGCCGCTTCTCGCTATTCCGCTCGCAATCGCCGCAATATTATGAACGGCGGCAACCTTTACGATTACGGGCTTTTTGTTTTCCGTCGCTTCTTTCAGCGAACAGACGAGTTGCCTTAAATCTTCTATGGAATAGATATCGTGGTGCGGCGCGGGAGAAATGGCGTCCGTTCCGACGGGAATCATACGCGTTCTGCTGACGTCCGCGGTAATTTTCGCGCCGGGAAGGTGTCCGCCTATTCCCGGTTTCGCGCCTTGTCCCATTTTTATTTCTATTGCAGCGCCCGCTTCGAGATAATCTTTATAAACGCCGAATCTGCCTGACGCCACCTGCACAATCGTGTTTTTGCCGTATCTGTAAAAGTCTTCGTGAAGCCCGCCTTCGCCCGTGTTATAGTAAATACCGAGTCTTTCGGAGGCTTCCGCAAGGCACTTATGCGCATTGTAACTTATAGAACCGTAACTCATCGCGGAAAACATTATGGGCATAGACAGTTTAAGTCTCGGCGGAACGTCGGTTATTATATTTCCCTTTTCGTCCCGGCTTATTTCGCGCGTACGCTTTCCGAGCGACACCCGCGTTTCCATGGGTTCTCTCAAAGGGTCTATGGGCGGGTTTGTTACCTGAGACGCGTTTACGACGATTTTATCGAAATATACGGGAAAATCTTCGGGATTGCCCATAGAAGAAAGCAAAACGCCGCCCGACGCGGATTGTTTCATAATCTCCTTTATATTCTGCGCGCTCCAACTCTTATTCTCTTTGAAAGTCAAATCGGATTTGACTATTTTAATCGCCCGAGTGGGACAATACTCCACGCAACGGTGGCAATTCACGCACTTCACGTCGTCGGCTAAAAGAATTTTTCCGTTTTCCGTTTCTTTATAATAATGAACGAGATTAGAGCACTCTTTTATGCATCTGCCGCATAAAACGCATTTGTCTTTATCTCTTTTTACTTCGTATTCAGCGTAATTATACATTGTCAACCTCTTAATTTAACGATTACGGGTTCGCCGCCTTTCGGCGCGTATATTCTGTCAAGTTCGGGCTCCATTTTTCTTATCGCACACTCTTCGCTCGCGAAATACGTTCTGTCGCCTTTCTCCCCGACCACCATCGAACGGAGTTTAAGCCTGTCGTTTAAAGCCATCATACCGCCTTCGAAACCAACGAGAATGGAAAACGGACCCGTGATAAGCAGACTCGGAAATTCTTCTCTTAAATAGGAATACAGTTTTCGCTTTTCTTCGGGCATTTTTTCGATTGTCTGCCAGAAAGGCGCGGCAACAACCGCCGCCGTTTCTTCGAGCGAAAGACCTTTCTTTCTGACGAGATAATCTATAATATAGGCTATGACTTCCGTGTCCGTCAAAAGAGAACACTTGTATCCTAACATTT
>CAMEHL010000020.1 GCA_945917475.1 uncultured Clostridia bacterium
GTCCGCTCATAGAGCGCGGGCACGTATATATAGCGCAGCCGCCTCTCTATAAAGCGACGAAAGGCAAAGACGACAAATACCTGTACAGCGACAAAGAATTGCAGGATTACCTTGCGGTCGCGGGCAAATGCGATATTCAGCGTTATAAAGGTCTCGGCGAAATGGACCCCGAACAACTCTGGAATACCACTATGAATCCCGAATCGAGAACTATGCTCCGCGTGTCTATGGAAGACGCGGTTGAAGCCGATCAGACTTTCGACAGGCTGATGGGCGGCAATCCCGAATTGAGACGCGAATTTATCGAACAGAACGCCAAACTCGTTACCGAGTTGGACGTATAACCTAAGGAGAGAAAGAAATGGCAAAAAAAGACGTGAGTCCGGAACTTTCGGCGGCTTTTAAAGAAACGCTTGAAAAGACAAAACTCATAAATATAGAAGTAAATCAGGAAGTCAAAAAATCGTTTATCGCTTACGCTATGGCGGTAAACGTTTCGAGAGCGATTCCCGACGTAAGAGACGGAATGAAACCCGTACACCGCAGAATATTGTACGCTATGCACGAAGCGGGACTTACGAGCGATAAGGCGTTCAGAAAATGCGCCAAAATCGTCGGCGACGTGCTCGGTAAATACCACCCGCACGGCGACATTTCCGTTTACGACGCGCTTGTTCGTCTTGCGCAGGATTTTTCCATTAACTTTCCGCTCGTGGACGGGCACGGCAACTTCGGCTCGGTAGACGGAGACCCGGCGGCGGCTTACAGGTATACCGAAGCGCGACTTTCCAAATTGTCCAACGAAATGCTGCGCGAGATAGACAAGGATACGGTGGATTTTTACCCTAACTTCGACGACACGGAAATGCAACCGGTCGTTCTGCCGTCCCGTTTCCCGAATATTCTCGTAAACGGTTCGGACGGAATAGCGGTAGGCATGGCGACGAATATTCCGCCGCACAACCTTGCGGAGTGCCTCAACGCGTGTATCGCAATGCTTGACAATCCCGAAATAACGGTAGAAGAACTTATGGAATATATCCCCGCGCCCGATTATCCGACGGGCGGCGTTCTTATGGGCAGAGCGGGCATCAGACAGGCGTATAAAACGGGCAAGGGCGGTTTCGTTCTCCGCGCAAAAACCGAAATAGAAGAATTCAACAACGGCACGCGCGAAAGGATTGTCGTTACCGAACTGCCTTATCAGGTCAACAAAGCCTTGCTGATTAAATCCATCGCGGATATGGTTAAGGACAAGAGAATAGAAGGGATAAGCGATATAAAAGACGAATCGGACAGACACGGCATGCGTATGGTAATAGACCTTAAAAAGGACGCCAACGCCAACGTGGTGCTTAACACGCTTTATAAGCATACGAACTTGCAGGTTAAAGACGGAATAATTCTTCTCGCGCTCGTTGACGGAGAGCCGAAAGTGCTTTCCTTAAAGGAAATACTGCAATATTATATCGCACATCAGGAATCGGTAATAGAGAGAAGAACCAGATTCGACCTTGCAAGAACCGAAGAACGCGAACATATCGTAAAGGGGCTTGTTATCGCGCTTGCGAACATTGACGAAGTGATTGAAGTCATTAAAAAATCCGCTGACAAAAACTCGGCGGCGCAGTCGTTGATGGAAAAATTCCTGCTTTCGGACAAACAGGCGAACGCGATTCTGGAAATGAGACTTCAACGCCTGACGAGTATGGAAGTCGAGAAACTCAACGAAGAATTGAGAGAACTCGACAGGACGATAGCGGACTTAAAAGACATACTCGCGAACGAGTGGCGCATAAAAGAGATAATCAAAAACGATATGGAAGAGATAAAGAAAAATTATCCTTCCCCGAGAAAGACGGAATTGTCGTACGATTACGGCGATATAGATATTGCCGATATGATACCCGTACAAGACGTGGTGGTAAGTCTTACGCACTTCGGTTACGTGAAACGCGTGGCTGCTTCCGAGTACAGAACGCAACGCCGCGGCGGAAAGGGCGTTACCGCGCACAGACCTAAAGAAGAAGACTTTGTAGAGAATATGTTCGTTACTTCTTCACACGACGATATTTTGTTCTTTACCGATAAAGGCAGGGTGTACAGCCTTAAATGTTTCTTTATTCCCGAAGCGCAAAGGACGGCGCGCGGCAGAGCGATAGTAAATCTTCTGCAACTTTCCGACAACGAAAAAGTTTGCGCAATGTTGCCGTTAAAGAGCGACGCGCAGGGTTATATAGTTATGGCTACGCGCGACGGGCTTATCAAAAAGACCGCGCTTTCGGAATTTGCAAACATAAGGAAAGTAGGTAAAATCGCAATCAAAATCAACGAAACGGACGAACTTATTTCCGTGGGACTGACGAGCGGTTCGGATAAAATAATCATAGGTTCTTACGGTGGAAAATGTATACTCTTTAACGAAACGGACGTCCGCCCGATGGGCAGAGATACGCAGGGCGTAAAGAGCATTTCGCTCGATTCTGGCGACAGAGTAGTCGATATGTCCGTGGTAACCGAAGGCAAAGAGATAATAACCATGACGGAGAACGGATACGGCAAACGCTCTGAAATAGAAGATTACAGATTGCAGTCAAGGGGCGGCAAGGGCGTTAAAGCGGGAACGTTCAACTCCAAGACGGGAAAACTCGTGGGGCTTAAACTCGTCGGCGAAGACGAAAACATAATGGTAATAACCAACAACGGCACGATAATCAGAGTTGCTTCCAACGATATAAGCACGATAGGTCGCGGCACGCAGGGCGTTAGAATAATGCGCATTGACGAAGGGTCGACCGTGTCTAAAATCGCAATCACACCCGAATGCGAAGAAGAATCCGAAGAAACCGCGCCCGCGGAAAATTCAGAAGAATAAACGGCACAAACGCGCGTACCGCAGAAAACGGAAATCCGTTTTCTGCGGTACGGCGGTAAAACCCGTCTCGCGAGAAAAAAAATTTTAAAAACATGTTGTTTTCATTGACAAAATATATTTATTTTAATATAATAGTTAAGCGTTTATAAAGCGCCTTGCTGATATGGCTCAGTTGGTAGAGCGCGTCCTTGGTAAGGACGAGGTCACCGGTTCGATTCCGGTTATCAGCTCCAAAAACCTGCCCGTCTAATAGACGGGCAGGTTTTTTACGAAAAATTAAATCGGCGACTTCGGACTTACCAAGGACAGAGAAAAGGGCTCCCGCGATTATTTTGAGAAACAAAAGAATCGCGGGAAAAAAGGAGCGTTCGCGGAAAGACTTTGGCTAACAGGAAGTGATAGCCAAAGTAAAAAAAGCGAAACGCGACGAAAGGACGAGGCACCGGTTCGATTCCGGATATCAGCTCCAGAAGCCTGCCCGTCTAATAGACGGGCAGGCTTTTTTTGTCGTCTTATTGTATCGATTATGTTCCGTCGCGGTTTTTACTTCACAACGTGAACGTCAAGTTGTTCAAACGGTATCGTAACGCCGTTTTCGTCGAAAGCCTTTTTAACCTGTTCGTTCATGTAAAAAGTAACGTCCCAGTAATCTTCTTTTTTACACCAGACGGGGCAGAACAAGTCGATACTGCTCGCGGAGTGCGCTTTTACCCGCGCTTTCGGTGCGGGGTCTTTAAGGATTTTTGGGTTTTCGTCCGCTATTTTAAGTATTATGTTTTCCGCCTTTTCGTAATCGTCCGAATAGGAGATAGAATAGGTTAAGTCCACGCGCCTTAAATCGTTTTCGGTAAAGTTGATTATTTCGCTCGTGGAGAGTTTGCCGTTGGGCAGATAAACGACTTTATTGTCGTTCGTCCTTATTTTCGTGTTGCAGATATAAATGTCTTCAACGTATCCTTCGTAACCGTTTGCGCAAATGTAGTCGCCGTCTCTGAATGGTCGCGTGAACAATAAAAGAATTCCGCCTGCAAGATTAGACAGCGTGCCGTTAACCGCAAGACCTACGCCAACGCCGAGCGAAGCAATAAGAGCAGTAATCGCCGAAGTGTCTATTCCGAGATAAGCGACGAGCGATAAAACGATCAGGATTTTAAGCGCGGCTTTTATGATGTAACTCAGTGTTCTGTAAACCGTCTTATCGACGTGTTTCATCTTTTCGAGTTTTTCGCCTTTCTTCTCGATTTTTTTGGAAAGCCAGTTGATTAGTGCGAACGATAATATAAGTACAAGTATCGCCACGAGAATTTTAATGCCCGTATTCGTAAGCCAATTTTGAATAGAGTTCCAGATGTTTTGCCAGTCCATTTGTTTTCTCCTTGAAGTAAAATTTTATATTATTATAAATCCGTATGAGAAAAAAGTCAACGGAACGAAAAAACGAAAATATATTTAATATTTTAAGCGAATACTATTTGTTGCTCCGCCACGCTACGCAATACTGCGCTGACGCTCCGTATGTGAACTACGTTCAAGCCTTTAATAACAAACAAAAAGAGCAACTTAATGTTGCTCTTCTCTGGTCGGAGTGACAAGACTTGAACTTGCGACCTCTTGCCCCCCAGACAAGCGCGCTACCAACTGCGCTACACCCCGTAGTTTGGATATTATTGAAACGAAAGGAAGATATCTCCCTAACACAATGGCTATTTTACCACAATTATTTTTTTTTTGCAACAAAAATAACGCAATTATTGGACACAATTTGAAAATAATGTTAAAATATTTCAGACGACTGTTAGAGAGTGTCCGATATGAGAATGAGAAGAAAAAAACACCTTGCCGAAAGGGTAGAAAAAGTCAGCGATATATTGACGGTTTCCGATTCCGACGTACTCAATTGCGTTATTGCGGAACGCGATAAAAAGTATTTCGACTATAAATCGCTTTTCGGAAACGCTAACCCCGTAGAAATGGAGATAGGTTGCGGAAAAGGCGGCTTTATCGTGAAGAAAGCGGCAAATAATCCTGGCGTTAATTATCTTGCGGTAGAATTGTTGCAAAACATTATCGTAACCGCTGCCGAAAGGGCAAAGGCGGAGAATATTGTCAACGTAAGGTTTTTTAACTGTGGCGCGGACTATCTCGGTCGGTATATTCCGCCCCAATCGCTGAACGCTGTTTATCTCAATTTTTCTCCGCCGTACCCGGGAAAAAGATATATAAACCGCAGGCTTACGAAAGACGCTCTGGTTAAGGCGTATAAAATGTATCTTAAAAGCGGCGCGGCAGTCTACTTAAAAACGGACGATAAAGATTTTTTCGACTTCTCCGCGGTCGTTTTCAAGGATAACGGTTTTTCCGTTTCAGACTATCGTGCGGGTTGTGAAGGCGACGAGGAAACCGAATACGAGAGAAAATTCAAGGCTATGGGTTTGCCGATATACGCCTTTAAGGCTGTAAAACCTATTGAAAATAGTTAAAAATCAAAGAGAAATAATAAGGAGTATAAAAACTTTAACATAGAAAAATAACGGCGCGCCGCGAATAAATCGGCGCGCCTTACGTTTACTTGTTATAATAGGCATATTACGCTTCGTATCCGAACGATTTTCTGTTCCGTAAACGGGCAAAAATCATTTTCTTGTTTTCGGCTTTAACTGAGACCACAAAATGATTGCGAGTTGCAAAGGGATACCGAGAAGGTATAACATCCACATCTTTCCGTCGTTAAACTGCAAAAATAGCGAAGTTAAAACAGTCCAGGTCAATAGTGAGATAAGCACGAAAACGTGCTTTCTCTTTCCCCATATACCGTTGAACACGATTAAAACGATAAACGAAACGGGGCAGGCGTGAACAAATATAAGCCAAGGGCGCGAAAAGGAGAAAAAACTCGAATAGAAAAAAATCATCGTCGCGAGCAGCCATACAATAAGCACGGAAAGGCAGGTGATTATGATTTTATTCCTTGCGTTCGTTTTCCCTACGTAAACCTTGTCGTAAGACTCGTCTTCAGACTCCGAAATCAAATAATCGACGGTAACCCCGAACACGTCCGCAATCTCTTTTAACACGTCGATAGGGGGCGTTGCGTCCCCGTGTTCCCATTTAGAAACGGATTTATCGGTATAATTGAGTTTTGCTCCGAGTTCCGCCTGAGTCATTCCGCTCTTGGTTCTTAAGGCGGTCATTTTTTTTGCGAGAATCGCTTTAACGTCTTCCATAAGTAAAATATAGCATATTTTTTACAAAAAATCAACGGTTTTTTATAATATTCTACTCATAGTAGAAAAAAGTCGGATAAAAAATCGGGTTGTGGAAGAACTCTCGAAATATTAGATAAGGTGTATCGTGCTTTTCAACCCGCCGTCTCTATTCGTAGAGTGAAAACGTTTGAAAAAAATTTTTCCTTTTAATATAATATGAACGTAAGCAAGCCGACAATAACCGCGCGGATAAAAGCCTCCGTCGGAACGCAAGACTTGTTCAATATAAACAGACTGTTACTATTTAAGTAGACGTTTACTTATGAAAGAAAAACAAACGATACCCGTCTTTTACGCGATAGACGATAACTACATACCTTTTCTTCACGTATCGCTTTTATCGCTTAAAGACAATAGGGACGAGAATAAAAATTATATAATACATATTCTTCACTCGGGCATAAAGAAAGAACACGAAACGCAAATAAACGAACTCGCCTGCGACGGTTTCAGGGTTGAATTCGTGGACGTTGCGGATAAAATCGACGCGCTGTCGTCCGAACTCAATCTCCGCGATTATTACACCTTTACAACTTATTACCGTATTTTTATAGCGGGAATGTTCCCCGAATACGATAAAGCGGTATATCTCGACAGCGACACAATCGTGCGCGCGGACGTCGCCGATCTTTTCGATACGCAACTCGGCGATAATCTTATTGCCGGTATTCCCGACGGCGCGGTCAGCGTTATTCCGCCCTTTCAGGTTTACACCGACAAGGTTCTGGGAATTAAAGCGGATAAATACTTCAACGCGGGAATCATCGTTATGAATCTTAAACTGTTCCGCGAAGAAAATTTTTACGACGCGTTTAACGACTTGCTCGGGAAATACAAATTCCGCGTCGCTCAGGACCAGGATTATCTCAACGTTCTGTGCAGAAACAGGGTCTTGTATCTTCCCGAAGTATGGAACGTTATGCCCGTGCGCTCGGTAAGAACCGAAAAGGTGGCGAATCCCAAAATAATACATTATAACCTTACTTCAAAGCCCTGGCACTATAAAGGGCTTATGTACGAAGAATATTTCTGGGAATATGCCGACAAGTCGTGTTTTGCGGGCGTTATAAGAAAAGAACTCGAAAACTTTTCCGACGCGGACAAGAAAAAAGACGACGATTGCGAAAAGGGACTTGTTGCGCTCACCGTTCAGGAAGCGAACGACCCGAACAATTATTTTAACAGATTCTGCAAATAAAGATTCATACGGAGAACGGCTATGGAATATTGCAACTTAACTCCTTACAGACAGAAAGTATACGACAGAATAAAAGAATACGAAAGAGAAGGCTTGTTCGATAAAGACGTAGAAGACGATCCGCCTGCGGAAGTTCTTACGCCCGAAAAAGCCGACTATCTCGGCGAAAAGCCTTTTGCCAGACTCAAAAACCGCATTGCAAATAAAATGGCGATAAGGTTTTTTGAAAAGCAGATAAAAGACGGCGCGTTCGTAATAAGCGGGGTAGAAGGTTTGGAAAATTACCGCGCGGTAGAAGGCGGCGCGGTTATTACCTGCAACCACTTTTCCATTTACGACAACTATATAGTTTATCGTGCGATAAGAAACGAATTGCCAAAGGGCAGGCAACTTTATAAAGTAATTCGCGAAGGGAATTACACGGGCTTTAAGGGTTTGTTCGGCTTCTTTTTCAGACATTGCAACACGCTGCCGCTTTCGTCTAACACCGAGACTATGGTGAAATTTTTAAAATCGGTGAAAGAACTGTTAAAGCGCGGCGAAAAGATTCTTATTTATCCCGAACAGGCGATGTGGTGGAATTACGAAAAACCGAGACCCATGAAAAGCGGCGCGTTCAAAATCGCCGCCAAAAACAAAGTGCCTGTCATACCGTCTTTCATCACGATGGAAGAAACGGACAGAAAGGACGCCGACGGGGCGAACGTTCTGGCTTGCAGAATAACCTTTCTTCCCGCGATATATCCTAAACAAGACGCGTCCGAAAAGGACAACGCGGAATACCTTAAAGACGAAAACTACAAAGCGTGGAAAGATTTATACGAAAATACGTATCATAAAGAATTGAAGTACGGTGAATAAAATGTATTATCTTGTAATTCTGCTTTGTATGGCGGCGATAAGCGGTTTAGACTTGCTGTTCGCCGCGCCCGCGTTCGGGTTCGACTTCGGGTTTATCCTGCTGACGGTTTGTCTTAACGTGGTCGCGGTAATAGCGGTTGACGGCATATCCGCGTTCGTCGTGAGATGGCTGCTGCCGAAGAAGTGGTTCGGAACGGACAGAAAAGGGTTTGCGGCGGGTAAAAAGGAGAGCAGATTTTTAGAACGCGTCGGCATAAAGAAATGGAAAGACAAAATACCCGAACTCGGCGGCTTTACGTCTTTTCATAAGAACAAAATAGCCGACCCGAAAAACAACGAATACGTTTCCCGTTATATCACGGAAGCGAACTTCGGCGTCGCCGTTCATCTTGCGGGTATCATCTGCGGTTTTTTCATCGTCTTTTTATATCCGCTTGAATACTGTCTTTGCTTCGGCTTACCCGTGGCTCTGGTCAACGCGGTTTACAACGGTTTGTCTCTCGCGATTTTAAGGTATAATCTTCCCAAACTTCACACTCTCTACCGCATAAACGAAAAGCGCAGGGCGAGAGAAGAACGTCTCGCCGCCGAAAGCGCGGTTGCGGCAACTTCGGCAGACGCGGTATGTCCCCTTACCGCCGACGGAGAATAGTCTGCATAGGAGAATAGTCGGCATAAGTTTTCCGACGGCATAAAATTCCTTTACTGCCGAAAGGGTGAAAGTGCCGCCTATCCTGACGGTAAACGGCTAACTGACGAAAACCGACCCGGTACATAGTAATAATTTTTCGGTTAAGAAAAAAACGGAGATAAATCGCTCGCAGCGGTTTATCTTTTTCTTTACTTATTTTTATAAATGTAGTAAAATAAAAATATGAAATTCATACATTGCTCGGATTTGCATCTCGGCTCGGGCATAGAGTCTATGCCGTCCGATAAATCAAAAATCAGGCGCGAAGAAATACTCCGTTCTTTCGAGCGGCTTACCGCTTACGCGACCGAAAACGAAATAACCGCCGTGATAATCGCGGGGGATATGTTCGACGCGGCGAAAATATCCGCAAAAACCAGAGGCAGAGTTCTCTCGGCGATTAAAAACGCGCGCGATACCGACTTTTTGTATTTAAGCGGAAATCATGACGAAAAGTTCGCGTTCGGCGAAGAAGAAATTCCCGACAACCTTAAATTTTTCGGCGATTCCTGGACGACTTTTAAATACGGCAACGTTGCGATTACGGGCGTATCCGCCTGCGACGGCTCGGAAATTTTTTACGGCGCGCTCAATCTCGACGAAAGCGACGTCAATATAGTTGTTCTTCACGGGCAGATAGCGGGATATAAGTCGGAAGAAAAAGCGGAGATAATAAGTCTGCCGTTATTGAAAGACAAAAACATAGATTACCTTGCGCTCGGGCATATACATTACTATACCGAAAATAAACTCGACGACCGCGGCGTGTACGCGTATTCAGGTTGTCTCGACGGGCGCGGTTTCGACGAAACGGGCGAAAAAGGTTTCGTTCTTTTAGAACCGCAGGAAAACACGCTACTCCGTGCGTTCGTGCCGTTTTCGTCGAGAAAATTTTACGAAACGCGCTTTTCGGTGAACGGCAAAGACGACTGGTATGCGTTCCGCGAAGAAACGATAAACGCGCTTAAAAAGGAATATTCGCCCGACAGCATAATTAAAGTTGTGTTTACGGGTTCGCACAAGACGGACTTCGAAATAGATGCGGACGGGCTTGCCGCAAGGCTTAACGAAGAATTTTTCTACGCCAGGGTATGCGACAAAACCACGCTCGATTTGAGCCGCGAAGATTTTGAAAACGATAAATCGGTAAGGGGCGAATTCGTAAGGCTTGTCAGAGACAGCGACTTGTCCGAAGAAAAAAAAGCGGCGGTGATAATGTTGGGGCTTAACGCGCTAAAAGGAGAAGATATACGATGAAACTGATTAAATGCCGCATATCTTCTTTCGGCAATCTGAACGGCTTCGAATACGATTTCAGCGACGGATTAAACACCGTAAAACAAGACAACGGGTGGGGTAAAAGCACTCTCGGCGCGTTTATAAAGGCTATGTTTTACGGGCTTGACGACGGCAGGCGTTCGGTCGCCGAAAACGAGCGCGTAAAATATAGACCGTGGAATAATGCGGGCGCGTTCGGCGGCAGTATAGAATTTAAATGGGGCAACGGCGAATACAGGCTCGAACGCTTTTTCGGCTCGAAAAAATCCGAAGATTCGGTAAGGCTTTTCGATTCGAGAACGGGCAAAGAATTTTCTAACACCGAAAATCTCGGAACGCGTATTTTTCAGATAGACGAAGAAGGTTTTCTGTCCACGACTTTCTTTTCGCAGAAGGACTTCGAAGCGAAAAGCAACGCAAGCATTACGGCAAAGTTCAACGAAGTAAACGAAATTCAGGATACCGCGCTTTACGAAAAAGCCGTTTCCGGATTGGAGACGAAAGCCAAATCTTATAAATACAGCGGCGGCCGCGGAATAATTCCCGAACTCAAAGCGGAGAGTTTTGCCGTCGGCGAGAAAATCGAACGCGCGAAACGCGCGGGCAGACAGGCGGAAGAACTTAAAGAAAACATTAAAAAAACCGAGGCGGAAACGCTCAGGCTCAAAGCCCGTTGCGAACGGCTTATCGACGAAATAAGAGAAGCGGGCAAAGCGGAAGCGTTCTCGCTTAAAAAACGGCAACGGGACAAAGCGGCTGCGGAACTATCGGAACTTAACGAAAGGAAAGCCGCCGTAAAACGCGTGTTTAAAGGCGTCGTCCCCGACGGAAAGATGATTGCCGATATGGAAAAATGCGCCGAAGAATACGGCAGAACGGTCGAACGCGAAAAAATGCTTATTGAAGACGTCGCGGCGATTGAAAGAGCGGCTGAACCCGCGCCGAAAAAATCGGTGAAAGCGTTTGTCGCGGCTTTGTCGGCGTTCGCCGTCTGTTTTATCGCGGCGATAGTTTTCGTCGCCCTTAATCAACTGCCCTTGTTTGCGGCGTTTTCCGCTGCGTCAGTCGTTTCCGCGGTTGCCGCGATCGTTCTCTTCTTAAAGAAAAACAAACCGGCCGCAACTCCCGAAAACGCGTTATACGAAAAGAAAAAGGCGGAACTTGCAGAATATTCGCTTATGAAAGAACGTTATAAAAACGCGCTCGGCGAAGTGTTGTCGGAATTCGACGTGCCGCTCGGCGACGGCTATACGTTCGCGATATCCGAGATAAAAAGGAAGACGGAAGAAATAACCGCGCTGACGGAAAGAATTCGCGTTTTAGAGATGGAAATAAACAATCTCGAACGGGAAACGGATTTTTCAGCCCTTCCCGCGGCAGCCCGCGCGAGCGTTGAGACTCTTAAATCCGAACTCGATTCCGTGCAAGAAGAATACGGCAGAAACGCTCAGATTCTCGCCGCGAGAAAAGCGGACGCGAAAGCGTTAGAAGCGGAAGCGGATGCTCTTTGCGACTACGAAAACAGAAAGGCGGAAATAGCCGAAAAAATCGCGCGTTCCGAAGAAGAACTCGATACGGTTAAAACCACGCTCGATTTTTTGAAACTCGCGGACGAAAATCTTAAAGTGAAATATCGCGCGCCCATGCGCGACAGCCTTAACAAATACCTTGCTTTTATTGCGGGCGACGTCGTTGCCGATATAGATACAGACCTTAAAATCTCGGTAGAAGAAAAGAGCGGGATAAAGGATACGGACTATTACAGCAAAGGTTTCAGAAACCTGTTCGAAATATGCAAACGCTTTGCGCTTGCCGACGTGCTGTTTACCGCGGAAAAACCGTTTATCGTGCTTGACGACCCGTTCGTCAATCTCGACGACGGCAAATTGCGCCAGGCGTTAAGTCTCGTAAAAGACCTTTCGCGCGAATATCAGATTATATATCTCGTCTGCCACGAATCGAGAAAAATTTAAGGTGAACCGTGAAAAGAAAACTGAACTTCGAACTTATTCCCGACGGGTGCTGGTACTATAATCTCCGTTCCGTCTTATCTAAAGAACAATGGGATTTTATCAAAAAAGACGCGAAAGAACGTTCGGGCGGAAAGTGCGCCGTGTGCGGAAAAAAAAACGCGTCGCTCGACGCGCACGAACAATGGGAATACGACGAGAAAAATGGCGTGCAGAAACTTAAAAACGTTATAGCCGTATGCAAAGACTGCCACGCCGCCATACATATAAACAGAACCTGGCTTAAAGGCGACCCCGAACGCGCGGAAAACCATTATATGAAAGTTAACGGTTGCAGTTACGCTGAAATGCGCGCGGATATGGGCAAAGCCAACGAAACGCAAAAACGGCTTAATCTCGTCTCCGAATGGAAACTCGATTTGTCGTGGCTTAAAAGATATATAAAAGACTAAAACATAACAATAAGACAGATAATCTTACAAAATCGATAATCTAACGCTTAAAAAAAGGACAGGAAAGACCAATGATAATCGACGCGCACGCTCATATATATCCGTCTAAAATCGCGGAAAAGGCTACTCAATCGATAGGGAATTTTTACGATATTAAAATGGAAATGCCGTCGGGAACGTCCGAAAGGCTTATAGAAGAAGGCAACGCCGCGGGAATAACGCGGTTTGTGGTTCACTCGGTGGCAACAAAAGCGGCGCAGGTTAAGTCGATAAACGATTTTATATTGAGCGAAACCGAAAAGCACGCGGAGTTCATAGGATTTATGACTTTGCATCAGGATATGACGGAAGAAGAAATGTCGGACGAAATAGACAGATGCGTAAAAGGCGGGATAAAAGGTATTAAACTGCACCCCGATTTTCAGAAATTCTATATCGACGGCGAAGACGCGCGCAAAATTTACCGCGCGGCGGGTGAGAAGTTGCCTATCCTTTTTCATACGGGGGACGACAGATTCGACTATTCGAGACCGTTCAGGCTCGCCGCAATCGCGAAAGAATATAAAAAGATGCGCTTTATCGGCGCGCACTTCGGCGGATACCGTCGCTGGAACGAAACGGAAGTATATAAAGGGCTTGACAACGTGTTTTTCGATACGAGTTCTTCTCTGCCGTTTATAGGAGAAGAAACCGCGCGCACCCTTATCGACAAATTCGGCGCGGAAAAATTCTTTTTCGGCACTGATTTTCCTATGTGGGACGCGACGGAAGAAATGGGGCGTTTTGATAAAATACGCCTGACCGACGGAGAGCGCGAAAAGATTTTATACTCTAACGCCGCAGAGTTTCTTAAATTGTAATAATTTTCTTTAGTTTCAGGTAAAGATAAGGAAAGTTAAAACATAATTTATATTATAACCGTATTTAAATTATAACCGTAAAAACGTTCCGTTTTACCGCACGGCAAAACGGAACGAAAAATAACGCATACGACAAAACCCGAAGGTTTCACGACTTCGGGTTTTTAGTTATAATAATCAAAACGGGAAAACGAATAAAATAAACAACCGACGGAAAGGGTCGTCGGTCATTATAGTAGCGTTAAAATTTTATTATCCTGACGTTGAACGGCAACGGTTTCAGGCGGTCTTTTCGGAAATAAAACCGTATATCATATTTTTTTAGATTTCAGAGCAAGTTCCGTCATTGCGATCTTATCGTTGGAATTATCAATATGGCAAACGATAAAAGAATAAATCGTGTCGATAATGGCGAGTTGCGCTATTCTTGAATTTAAACCTAAAATTCTGTAATTGGTTTCGTTTGATACGGTGTGCAGAATAATATCGCCGACCTTATCGATGGGGGATTTATCGAAATTGGTGATTGCCACGGTGGTAGTTCCGTTTTCTCTCGCTATTTTCATCGCTTCTATGATATCTTTCGAATGTCCCGAATGCGATATGCCTATCAATACGCTTTTTTTCGTGGTATGAGCGGCAGCAATCGCCTGCATATGCCCGTCGGTATACGAGCACGCGTTCAGCCCGAGGCGCAGCATTTTATGCGCCGCGTCTGTTGCAACAGACGCGGAATTGCCCAGTCCGCATATTAAAATTTTATCGGCTGATAAAATCTTTTCGCAACAAGTTTGCAGACTTTTAGAGTCGAGCGCGCGTTTCGTTTTTTCCAAAGAACAGAAAATGTCTTCGCAGACTTTAGAAAAAATATCGTATGCGCTGTCGTTTGCGGTAATGTTTTCGCTTACCGGGCGCATATCCGCTTCCTGAGCGAGAGAGAGTTTCAGTTGCTGATAGCCCGAAAACCCCATCTTTTTAGAAAATCTCACTATTGCCGCCTCGCTCGTATCGCATCGTTTAGCGAGTTCCGTGATGAACATAGAAAGCACGGCTCCGGGGTTATTCATTAAAAAATCTGCGATTTTCTTATCGGTTTTACCTAAAGAATTGTATTTTGCTTTAATATTAAGAATTATTTTTGCCATTTTATCACTTGAAAACGATTTTTATAAAATAAGTATACCATATGAAAACCGCATTGTCAAATAATTCTGAAAAATCGTAAAAACAGATGTCAAACAGTTGAAATCTATTTTCATTTATGATACAATAAACACAATGAAATAATGTTTCTTTATAAAAACTATTTTCAAAAATCAAACGAGAGGTGTTTATGAACGATTTTTTGTTTACGCAAATTTTAACCGAACTTGAAGACGCGGTGGGCAGAGAAAACTGTTCGGTGAAAGAGATTGACAAAGTAACGCACAGCGTGGATTATTTCTGGCTTTCCAGAATGTGGGCGGACAGAGGCAGAAAAATGCCGCAGGCGGATTTTATCGTTTCACCCAAAGACTCGCGGGAAACTTCTAAAGTGGTGAAAATCGCCAATTATTATAAAATCCCCGTTACGGTATGGGGCGGCGGCGGAGGAACGCAAGGCGGCGCGATTCCGCTTTGCGGCGGTATTTTGCTGGATACCAAGCGCATGAACGAGATATACGAAGTAAACACGCAGAGCATGTACATAGAATGCGGCGCGGGCGCGATATACAAGCATATCGAATGGGCGGCTAACGAAAAGGGATACGCCACTATGCATTATCCTTCTTCTCTTACATGTTCTACGGTGGGCGGCTTTTTAGCGCATCGCGGCATAGGCGTGGTTTCCACCAAATACGGCAAGATCGACGATATGGTTTTGCAAATGGAGGTGGTTCTTCCCAACGGCGATATAATAAACACGTCGTCCGCACCCAAGCATGCGGCGGGACCCGATCTTAATCAGATTTTTATAGGCTCTGAAGGAACGCTGGGAATTATCACCAAAGCGCAGATCCGCATATACGAACAGCCCGAAACGCGCCGTTTCCGCGGGTTTTTATTCAAAGATATGTCCTCGGCGTTTCAGGCGAGCAGAGAAATTCTGCAGAAATTCAAACCCTCGGTAATGCGCTTGTACGATAACGCGGAAACTTCCACACTGATTAAAAAAATCGTGGGCGTGGAAAAGCC
>CAMEHL010000021.1 GCA_945917475.1 uncultured Clostridia bacterium
AGAAAAAGTTACACGCAACGTCTTTCGGCGTTACGAGCCTGCAATTGTCGAGATAAACGGTAATGTCCGAAGGAAGCCTTATCGCTTTGGTTATTTCGTAATAGTCTTTTCCGTTTGCGTTAATTCTCGGAATAACGACCGAATTATAGCCCTTTTCTTTAGCGAGATTTACAGCGTTCTGAATTCTTTCGCTGTCGGTTGCACCGCTTACGTCATTCGGCGTAACGTAATCTTTTATCATAAATTCTTATTCTCCTCAATTATTTTTTTGTAATACCAAAACGAATCTTTGGGCGTTTTAAGGAACGTTTCAAAGTCCGTGTTGCACAATCCGAATCTGCACGAAAAACCCGAACACCATTCAAGATTATCGTATAGACACCAGTAAAAATATCCGCGGACGTCTATCCCGTCCTTTTTGGCGCGGATAATCTCCGCGGTGTAATCGTGAATAAAAACGGTTCTCGAATCGTCGTGAACTATTCCGTCAAAGCCCACTGCGTCGGTAAGGCTTACGCCGTTTTCCGTAATAAAAATCGGCGCACCGTACCTTTCGTTAAAAAATTTAGGGGCGTAATAACAGGCTGTCGGAGTAAAGTTCGCGCCGGCAAGCGATTTAGGCGTGTTAACCGGCGAATGCGGA
Source organism: uncultured Clostridia bacterium (assembly GCA_945917475.1). GTDB lineage: Bacteria > Bacillota > Clostridia > Christensenellales > Borkfalkiaceae > UBA1259. Next base: position 644 of record CAMEHL010000021.1, read on the forward strand.
TCGTAATATCCTCCCTTTCCGTCGTCCGCAGCGAATACGCCCTGATAAATGTTTAATCCGATAAAGTCCATATCGCACTTTATAACGTCCATATCTTTGCCGTAATATTTAAACGGTCGCGAATATCTGCTTACGATATTTTCAGGATATTCTCCCAGAAAAATCGGATCGAGAAAATGAGCGTTATTGAAAAGACTGTCCGCGTCGTGGTAGCATACGTCGAAAGTCGCTTCTTTTGCGACGGCTTCGTCCTTCTCCGTTTTCGGAATTCTCGGCGCGCAAGCGATAACGAATCCGACTTTTACCTGCGTTTTGCAGAGTTTCTTCAGCGCGCGGAACGCAAGCCCGTTTGCGATTAAAAGATTGTGCGCCGCAGTTGTAGCGGCTTCCGTGCCGCCCTTTATGAACGGTGCGTGCGACCCCGTGCCGTAACCGAGATAACAAATACATTCCGGTTCGTTGAACGTTGCAAAATATTCCACCCTGTCGCCGAAAAGTTTTGCGACGGTTTCCGCATAATAACTGAACCATTTGGGGAAATCGTCGTTTAACAATCCGCCTTTTTTCTGCAAACTCAACGGCAAATCCCAGTGATAAATGGTTATCATCGGTTTAATATCGTTTTTCAACAGTTCGTTTATCAGGTTATCATAATATTTAACGCCTTTTTCGTTGATTTTCCCCGTACCATCGGGGATAATTCTCCCCCAGGAAAGAGAAAACCTGTAAGCGTTTGCGCCAAGTTGTTTTAATAAATTTACGTCTTCGTCCGTTCTGTGATAAGCGTCGCAGGCGTTAAAGGTGGAATGCCCGTCGCGGATATGCCCGTTTATAGACGCTTCGTCCCATATAGAAAGACCTTTCCCGTCGTCAGCATAACCGCCTTCTATCTGCGCCGCTGCCGACGACGCGCCCCATAAAAATTTTTCCATAATTTATCCTTTTAAATGATTATACAATACGCTTTCGTCCGCATTTTCGCCGTTAAAAAACTTATAAATCGCAACCGCGATAGGTTTCGGTTTGCCGGCGCGTTCGCCCGGGTCGCTCGGCGAATAAAACATTCCGAAAGAATTTTCTATACTGCCTTCGGTGTAAAACTGACTAATATTGGTAAGTCTGAACCAGAACGCCGTTTCAACAAACGGCAGTTCGTCTTTTATCGCCTGCAAACATTTTACCGCAAATTCCGCAACGCGTTCCTGCGTATCGTTCTCTCCGTTTTCGCCTTTCAGTCCGCCGAAACGGTAATCCGAAAAACCTATTTCCGTATAGAAAACGGGCTTGCCTTCGTCTCCATGCCGACAAACGACGTCGTACATCTTCTTTTCCTGTTCCACGAACGACTCCGTATCCGACTTCAGTGTGGGATAAGGATGCCACGCGAGATAATCAAAATAATTATCGGTGTTTTTATCCGCGTAGTCTTCGCCCGTGGGAAGATAACCGGATTCTATGTTTTCGTAAATTTTTTCGAGATACGCTATGGATTCCGCTCCATCCGTCAGTCCCGGCATTACCAACTTGTTTTCGGGATTAACCGATTTTATTGCCCTGTTTGCCCTGTAACACAAATCCGCAACGATAAAACTGCCTTCTTCCGGTGAAAATTTGGTATTATCTTTTTTGTGAAACCACTGACCGTGGCTGATATCGGGCTCGTTGCCGGCTTCCCAGAATTTTATTTCGGGGAACTCTTCCGCAAGCATTCTGTATCCCTGCTCCATTAAGTCGAGAAACTTTAAATACATATCGAAGTTCTCGTATACGGAAGGAACGGTAGTGGAATTGCTTGCGTTGAATTCGTACGGATTGATAAAATTACAAGTCATTCCCACAAAACGTTCTACGCCGTTTTCCGATAATTTCTCAATATAATCGTGAAGAACTTCACAATTAGAACGAATAAGCGAAAGGTTGTTTTGCGAGTCGCGCTTGATAAAAAATCCGAAATAAATCCATATTCTGTGACTTTTTGCACCCAACTCTCCTATTACCTTGGCAGACCACGCGTTTGTCGTTTTCGCGTCGATTTGAGCCGGCTGCATATCCGAAGTCAAGTTGTCAATACCGAAAAGATACTCTTCCTGATTTATCGTATATTGTTTTTTTCCGTTCTTTCCCGATTCGCTCTTTTCGCACGCGAAAAAATTCAGCGAAAACGTAAACGTTACGAGTATAGTAACGATTATGCTTAATAAACGTTTCATTCGGCACCTCCGTGTCTGAACTTCTTCCGCTTTACCGCCATAATAATGACGATACCCGCGGCAATTACCGCAACCCCGCACGCCACGGAAACAATCGCTATCGTTACCGCATTTGGCGAACCTGAGTTTATCGGTTTTTCAGGCTTGATTTTTATAGGATTAAGGCTGTTTTCGTAATTTTCGTCGTAATTTTCCGTTTTTAACTCTATCTTGGTATCGAGCGAATACGCGTCCGCGCGGATAAATTCCGCACCGCCGTTTAAGGAAAGGGAAATCTCCCCGTTTTGCTTTCCGGTGATTTTGCCGCAAACCAGCGGTGTGTAGAGTTGACTTTCCGAACCGCCGTTTCTGACGCCGACCGTAAAGTTATCGCCAAAAACTTCCGCCCTTATGGTGTAACTGCCGTTTAACAAACCTATTGCCGACTTCTCTTCGGTAAAGAATATACCCTCGCCTGCTGTCAGTGCGTTTTCAGCGACCGTCAGCGTTTTCCCGCCGAACGAAAGCGTTATTGCCGAGCCGTCGCCGCACACGTCCGCAAACACGAGCGAGTTTTGACTGTTAACGTCCGTTTTCAGCGTTTTTTCTGCTATTGTAACACCGTTAAAGTCTTTTTCGGTCTGTTTGTACGGATTGACGTTGGTTACGGAAACGTTATCCAGACTGAAAGACGCACCGTTATACCCGAAAAAACCCACGTATCCGTAAGCGGAAACGTTTTTGAATTTTCGGCGAAGAATCGTCATGTTTTCCTCCGGTTCCGCATCCGTTTTGTAATAAACCCTGACCTCGTTGTTCTCTACGATAAGCATTACGTTGTAAACGGTGGAGGTATCCGACCACAGATTATATTCACAGTTTTTCGTCTGAGAAACAACGCCCTCCGTCGTGCAATCCGTCATTCCGTTCGCATACGTTATCGTGTAGTCGGACAAAACCTCGTTCTCGTCGTTTAACGAGCAATTTCTCTGAAAACAGAAAAACGGAGCGGACGTCGGCTTAAAATAAGGAGAAGGGAGTCCTACGGCAACGCCGATTCTTTCCCACTTTTTATCCGTCGGCGTGTTATCGGATATCTTGATATCGAACCTTATCACGGATTCTCCGTACTGTTTTTTGGGAATAAACACCGAAGTTTCCGTCGTGCCGATGAATTTCAGATTTCCGTCGTAATTATTGTTGTACTTTGACTGCGAAACCTGCGTGCCGATATAATAAAGATATTTATTTATGTATTCGGTACTGTAACTTTCCTGCAATTGTTCGTCGAATACGGTTTTAATACCGTTAAAATTTATTGAAGTATCAGCGTCGGACGAGGATAAATAAACGTAATCCGAAAAAGAAAAATCGTCGATTACTGCGCAAAAATCTTCGTCGCCCGCTCCGCCGAACGCATAATATCCGTCGAAATCGAAATCGTCGAAAGCAAACGATTCGCCGTTTACCGTCGCAACTATCTTCTTGCCCGACTTGAAAAGAACGCTGAAATCAATATAGCCGGCATTTTCACCTTCTTCTACGCTTATAGGTGTAGTAACGGCTTTGAGTTTTCCGTAAGAAATATGAGCCAGTCGGATTTTATCGCTGTATTTATAAAACCCTAAATAATTTGCTTCATCTATTCTTTTAAAATCGCTTTCAAGTCCGCAACCGAGCCCAAAATAACCGCCGTTTTTTAAGTCTTTCAACTTTATTTTGACGGAAATCTCACCTTGGTTTTCTCTGTCTTTTTCGGAAACTATTTTATTATTGAACAAAAGCGATTGTCCTTTACCGAACGATGCGCTGTTCGAGGGAGAAATGTACGCGTTTTCTTCGCCGTAAGAATATGACACGAACCAATCGCAACCAGCCATCCCGGTAGACGAGTAACCCATTTTATCCGAAGAAAAATCGGCAGCGTAAACGAGCGCGCCGTCTGTTTCCAGACGGAAAGAGGTTATATCGAAACTTGCTCCGCCAATACCGGAAAATCCGACGTAACCTTCTTTAAAAACGCCCGTAAAACACACTGCTTTTTTAAGAGTGCCGCCGTAATCTCCTGCGTAAACGGTAACGTTTCCGTTTTCTTCCGCAACGATTTTAACGGTTTTTTTAACGTTGGTAACGGGGAAAACGGATTCGGGAGTGCGTTCGTGCTCGTTCATCGTGGAAGCGGATAATTCCGCGCCTTTTTTGGTTTCAAGCGCGACGCCGCAGTCATCTTTCGTTACGGACGACATTACGATAAGCCCTTCGGCATAATAAACGCGCGATGAAGGCGATTCGAGTCCGAACGCTAACCCCAACCACGAACCGCCGCCGCCTATATTTATTACGTCGAAAGTAATCGTACTGTTCGCTTTAACGGGATAATTTACGAGATTGATACACGGACCCCAGATATTGAAGTCCACCATGCTCAACGCCGAATAATCGCAATTCAATTCCACGCCGCGACTTATCCACTTGTCAGAAAATGCGGAGCCGGTAAAATCGTCGGTATAAGATGAAATTTTGTTTGTCGCAGCGCTCGTATTTTTTACGGCGAACGGAAACGCCGCCGCAAAAAAAGTAAGAGCAATGATAAACAGAGAATTAAGTAATTTCTTTATAATATTTTTATTCATAACAATTAAAGTTCGGGGGTTGCTTTTTTAGTTAAAACACGCGCCATAATCATAAGCGGCAAATTGACGATAGTGAAAAACACACCCATCGTGGTAACGCTTATTATAGTACCGGGGCTGGTCGTGCTTGCGTTTTCAAAAATGAACCAACTGTACGTCATAAATCTACCCATAGAGCCAGAACTTTTTGCGATAAGCATAGGCGCCATAGTAAACGACGTTGCCGACATAGAAGCGGAAACGATATAGACGCTGATGGTAGACATACACATCGGAATGGTAATACTCCATAGTTCCCGGAAAAAGCCGCAGCCGTCGAGAACCGCGCTTTCGACCAATTCTTTAGGAATACGAAGCATTGCGCCGCGGATAAGAATTACGTTAGACCCCAATCCCGACCAGATACAGAACAGCCAGATAACGGTCCACAGGTAGTCTGAAGAAGTCGAAATCAAATCCACCTTTTCAACTCCGGCGATTCTGGCGATGAGAATCGCCACGGGTCCGAAATCGGAATAAAACATATATCTGAACGCCATAGCAAGCACGACGATAGATATGAGTTGCGGGATATAAAACATTACGCTGTAAACTTTCGTTCCGGGCATATTTTTATAGAATGCGTAAGACGCGAACAGAGCGACGGGAAAGATAAGCGCGTTTATACCTATCGCCTGAAAGGAGTTTATAAACGCCCTTCCGAGCGCGGGATCTCCGCCCAGGAATATTTTCTTGAAAATTGTAACGTAATTATCAAACCCGCAGAATTTAAGAGAATTTGTTCTCACGCTGTAACGCATAAACGTCGAAATAATGGTAGACGAATTAACGTAAACCCAAAAAATTCCGAAATGAATAATAGGATAAACGGCGAGCGCGAGAATAAACGCTTTTTCATTAAGTTTGCGTTTGTTTAATTTACGCATTTGTCAGTACTCCAGTTTTAATTTGCATTCGTTCCAGAATTTTTCGGCATAACTGAAAACGCCGCCTTTACCCGTCATAATTTCTTTACCCGTTTTGGTAAGCAGATAATCTCCGCAAACGGTGGCAATGCCAAGACCCTGAAAGAGTTGCGGGCGATAATAAATGTAAATAAGGCTTACTTTGTTTTGTTCGGACGCCGTTTTAGGGTAGTTAAAGATATTATAATCCGACTTCATCATATCGTAACAAGAATAGAAGAAATCACTCCATTTAACGTTTTCGTCTCCCTCGGTAAGTTTAACGGGGTCGTACTTGAACGGCCTTAAACATCCCGTTTCTTTTGTGAAATCGAGAAGATACTTCTCGTTGCACATAAACGCAAGGAATTCTTTTGCGAGTTCAACGTTTGCGGCTTTTGCCGGAACGAACATCATATCGTCGGTAGAACAGTAATTGACAACCGCGCCGTGTCCGTCCTTTTCTATGCCGTTTTCGGAAAGCGGCACAGTCATCATCTTATACGAGAAATCGGCTTTTCCGTCGCCGTTTTTATCGAGCGCGCCGCTCATTTCGTTTTCAAAAAAACTTCCGCCCAGATACATAACCGCGTTCTGACCGCAGAACGCATACGCGCTTTCCTGGAAAGTATTTGAAAGCAGACTGTTTTTCCAGTTTCCGTCGTCTCCGACGATAATTTTTTTCCATTCATCTATCGCGATCGTGATACCCGTTTGTTTCCACACGTCAGGAGAATCAAAATTCCAGAAATCGTAATAACTCCCCTCGCCTGCGATATTAGACGATTCAACGCCCTGCTGTTGCGCCCACAGTGCGAAAATAATATTTTGAAAATAGTTTACGCCGCCCATCGACCAGGAGAACGGGGCAATCGGTTGGGTGTTGCCGTACCCTTTCGCATCGCTCGTTTTGTTTATATCGTCGCATAATTCGGCAAGTTCTATCATAGTTTTCGGCGCGGTTTCCCACTTGCCGCCGGTTGAAGACCTTACGGTTGCTTTAAGCAAATCTTCGTTATAAATAATGCTCGTTTCGAGAACGGACCAAGGCATAATCCAAGGATAACTGCTGCCCTGTTCGGGGACTTTCTGCATATACGGCATATTCGCTATTTCGTCCAGCATAAAATCTTTGACCTTGATTTTGCTGCCGTCGAGTTTTTCCACTTCCGTTTCGTAAACGCTGTTAAGATTAGCAAGATATCCGCTCGTGACGTCGCTTGCCCAATCGGCTTTGGTTCTTACCATATAGATATCCGAAAGGTTTCTGCCTGAAGAAAGATAAGTATTCACGTTTTCGTCGATATCCGCGCCCTGACCGTCGAGAGTTATTTTAATAGTAACGCCCTCGGCGTTTTTCTTCTCGATAAAATCCGACGCAAGCGTTTCAAGCCACTTTCTGCCGAAACCGCCTTCGTAAAAAGTTATGCGCAAGTTATTCTCTTCGCCGCCGGACGTTCCGCCGCACGCCGTCGCAAACGCCGATGACGTCAGTAACAATGCCGCCGTAAAACAAATCGCAATCTTCTTTAATAATTTCATAATAATTCTCCTGTTATAATATATTAACCTTTAATGCCGCCGCCCGCGTTCATTTTGTTTATGGGTTTCTGAAAAACAATAAACAACACAAGCACGGGAATAATAGTGATAATCATCGCGGCGAAAAGTTTCGGATATTCCATAGCGAAAACTCCGCTCGCAACTCTGTTCGACAAGTCCTGAATGCCCGTCGCAAGCGTAAACGCCGACGGCCAGAACAGTTTGGGCGCAACGTAGTTGTTCCATTGCCCGATAAACGCCAGAAGCCAGTGCGCCATTATAATGCTGAAAACCTGCGGGAAATATATCTGCAAAAATATCCGCCAGTTTCCCGCGCCGTCGATTTCCGCCGCCTCTTTATAATCGTTTGAAATATTCTGAAATATCGCCACGATAAGCAGGAAACTGAAATTCAGCCCGCCCGAACCCATAAAAACAAGCCCGAACAAACTGTCCAGAAGTCCCGTGTCCGCCATAAGTTTATAGGTGGTAGGAAGTGTTCCCGAAATAGTAACGTAAATCTGTACCATCGCACAAAAATAACAGACTTTGCCCGTTATACTCTTAAACTTTGCGCAAACGTAAGCGACTCCCGCAGTTATGAACAGTTGTACCGTCGGTATAATCGTGGACATCAGAATAGTGTTCAAAAACATCGTGCCGAGGTCGAATTCAACGAACATAGTTATATAGTTTTTCCATTGCAAAGCCTGCGGCATCGCCATGGGGTTGTCCATAAACTCAAATTTACCTTTCAACGAGTTAAAAATCAACCACAAAAACGGAAAAACAAGCGTGATACTGTAAACTGCGAAAATTACGCTCATAAATATCAGAAACGGCTTATTCGCGTTCAGTATCTTTGATTTTTCTTCCACTTCTCTCTTTTGCATTTCAGTTCTCCGTAACTTCTTCGATATTAAACGCCGTAAGCGTAAACAGTTCGCCGGGAGTGCAGTTGGGTATGTTAAAGTCTATCGTTATTTCTTCAAGCGTCTGCGTCATAGTAAAGGTTGCCGTCTGCGCGAAAGTCGTTGAGCCTCTGCTCCCCGTAAGCGTTACGTCCTTTGCGTAATCGGTTACGGTATCGTGCGAAGCGGCGTTCCCGTTATTTGCGTAACCCCACATCGTAGGCGAAGCGCTTCCGTTTTGAACTACGTTTAATATCCCCACGCCGAGCGAGCCCCACAACCCGATTGTTCCCGTCTGATTTACGGTGAAAGACATTTTATAAGTTTTGCCTGCTTCAAGCGTTGTGTTCAGTTTATATCGAAATCTTAACGCCGCGCTCGTCGCCGTTACCGACAAACCGGAAACTTTCCCGTCATTTTCGATAATCTCTATCGAAGGACTATACGTTACGGGAATATAATTATCCGCGCCGATTCCGTGCAACAATTCGTAAAGTTCGGCTTCTTTTTTCAGATTTTCAAGATAGCCGGTATCCTCTTCTAAGGTTATTTCTTTAATAAGCACGTTGTTGCCGACCGTAGCGTTCGTCATACGCAGGTCAAGCCAGACTTCGCTCAATTCCGTTTTCATGACGAATTCCGCACTGCCCGTATAACTTATATAATCGACGTTACTGCCCGTAAGCCTGACGGATTCCGCATAATCGTTTTCGGTTGCGTGCGAATCGGCATTTCCGTTGTTTGCGTAACCCCACATCGTCGGAGAATACCCTTTATTGCTTCCGGAAAGAGCAACCACGTTCAGAATGCCTATACTGAAATTTCCCCAAAGCGAAGTTTCGCCCGCTTTTTCCACATTAAACGTCATTACGTATTTACTGCCGGCTTTCAACGTAACGGGTACTTTGTATTTAAGTCTTGTTTCTCCGGTTGCGGCCGCGCCGAGATAAAAACCTTTTACCAAGTCGTTTTCTTTGTAAGTTGAAACGATCGGCTTGCCGAAAACGGTAATCCCGTCGGTAAAATTAACGCCGGACATATTCGAAGAAAACTCTTCCGCTTCTTCTTTAAGTTTTTCCGCCGCGATTTTATCGGTCGAATCGACTATACTAATCATAAAACTGTCGGTAACGTAACCGCAATCGCTTTTCGTAACCGAAATAAGCGTTTCGCCTTTTGAAAGGGCATTGACTACGCCGTTTTCATCTACGACTGCAACCGTTTCGTCTGAAGATTTCCAGACAAAGTCGGTATATTTTTCGGTTTTACCATCGTCAATCGAATAGGATAATTTCAATTCTGTTCCGTAAAATAAATCTATCTCGTCCGTTTCGCGATTTATATTTACGTTTAGGCAAATTCCCGTAACGCTCACAGCCGAAAAAACGCTTTCGTCGCTCGCAAGGTACGCTACAACGTCGCACGTTCCGTCTTTAAGGAATTTCACTTTCCCGTTTTCGTCGACGGAAGCAACGGTTTCGTCGGAAGTTTTCCAACGAATTACCGCGCCGTCCTCCGCGTTTTCCGTTTTTGCGGTAAAAACAAACGTGTTTTTATAGTCGTTAAAATAAAAAACAGATTGATTCTGTTCAACTGAAATTTTGACGGGTGCGGAATCGGTTCCGCACGCCGCCAATAGACAAACCGTCAATATAACCGAGAATAACGATAATAATTTTTTCATATTATATATTCTCCTCTTGCGTTAACTATACAACTTCTTGGATACTAAACGCCGTAAGCGTAAACAATTCGCCTGGAGTACAGTTCGGTATGTTAAAGTCTATCGTTATCCCTTCAAGCGTCTGCTTCATAGTAAAGGTTGCCGTCTGCACGAAAGTCGTCGATCCGCTTCCGCTCCCCGTAAGCCTTACGTCCTTTGCGTAATCGGTTACGGTATCGTGCCCGTTATTTGCGTAACCCCACATCGTAGGCGAATCGCTTCCTTTTTGAACTACGTTTAATATCCCCACGCCGAGCGAGCCCCACAACCCGATTGTTCCCGTCTGATTTACGGTGAAAGACATTTTATAAGTTTTGCCTGCTTCAAGCGTTGTGTTCAGTTTATATCGAAATCTTAACGCCAAGCTCGTCGCCGTTACCGACAAACCAGAAACTTTCCCGTCCGTTTCGATAATCTCTATCGTGGGGCTATACGTTACGGGAATATAATTATCCGTACCCAAACCGCCGAGAAGAGTTTTCAATTCCTGTTCTTTGTCTTCGTTTATGCTCACATCTTTAATAAGCACGTTGTTGCCGACCGTAGCACCCGTCATACGCAGGTCAAGCCAGACTTCGCTCAATTCCGTTTTCATAACGAATTCCGCACTGCCCGTATAACTTATATAATCGACGTTACTGCCCGTAAGCCTGACGGATTTCGCATAATCGTTTTCGGTTGCGTGCGATTTGGCGTCTCCGTTGTATGCGTAACCCCACATCGTCGGAGAATACCCTTTTAAGTTTCCGGGTTGAGTAACTACGTTCAGAATTCCTATGCTGAAATTTCCCCAAAGCGAAGTTTCGCCCGCTCTTACTACATTAAACGTCATTACGTATTTACTGCCGGCTTTTAACGATACGGGTACTTTGTATTTAAGTCTTATTTCTCCGGTTGCGGCCGCGCCGAAATAAAATCCGCCGCTCTCGCAGGTGTTAACTTCGGGTTGTCCGTAAGTGGATACAAAATTATTGTATTTTATTCCGACGAAATTATCTTGCATTTCACGTTCGGAGTCGTCTTTAAATATATCTACGATAAGCGTTTTTTCGACAGAGCCGAGCGATATTGTCGCCGTTACCGCTTCACCTGAATACTTGGCTACCGTAATAACGTTGTCAAATCCGTAACTCAACGCCGTGCTGTCGCATGCGAATTTCGCCACGAAGTTGGACGGCTCGGTCGCGATAGTTATACTGTCGCCGACGTTCGCCGTAACGTTTATCGTTTGCTCTGCACTGCCCGCAACGGTAAACGTCGGATTACATTTATCGACAAATTCCGTCAAAACGGCTTCCTCGTTTCCGCGCGCCAGAGCCACGCTCGCCACCTGCGCTAAAGACCTTTTCTGAATCGTTTCGCTTGCGGAATACGCGTAACCGGTTCCGTTTTTAAGGTAAACCCTTGCGGAAAGTTCCGTATTATAATCAGATTCGGGAATTCCGTACATTGCCACGTTAAAAGCAACCATTCCCTCGGAAACGTTTTCCGTTGCGCCAAAGTCGAATTTTTCGATTTCGCGCTTCGCCACGGTTTCCGTATCGACGGTAAGTTCGCCTTCCAGTCGCGACGAAGGTATAATAATCATACCGACTTCGATACCGTCTTTAAGTTTGCCGTTTTCAAAGTAATTCTCCGATATTTCGCCGCGGAATCTTATTCCGTTAGGATCTTCCAACCTTATTTCCGCGCCGACGCGCATATCTATTTCAGTCTCTCCTACGCCTGTCGCGCTTACCGTTCCGAAGTTGACGCCTGCCAACGCCGCAAAACATAACGACGCTACCGAAAGAAAGGATATCAAACCTGTTTTTTTGAATTTTCTCATTCTCCTATTCCTCCCGTAGTGTTCCAACCGCTTTCCCACGAAACGAGATTATCGCTGCTCGCGGTAAGCACGTCTGCCTCATTTAAAGACAGAAAAATAAATGCAGCCGTGTGATATGGTTTCTTCATATATTCCTCCATAATCATTTTTTTCTATATTTCATTTTAGCATTGCTGTGAAACGATTTATACGATAATCTTTACTTATAATTGTCATTTTTTAACCTTTTTGTCTGCTTCAAGACTTTGCTTAACTTGAAAACGATAATGCGGTTCATTGAATTTAGCCTGTTACAGCGAACAGATATTTCAGTTGTACTGTTATTATCTTTAACGATTGACAATTTTTACTTTTTCACGTATAATACAAGCAACCGAATAAATTTTTATCGTTAAAAAACTTTACGCCGGACTTTAAAACGTTAATTGTCAATAAATCACCTGTGCAAACTGAAAAAACAACGTAAACCCTGAAAATTTCAAGGGTTTGCGCCGATATTTCGCTTGCGAAAAGGAGTGTTTTTATGCTGCATTATGATTTTGATACAATAAAATTTTCGCCGTATACTTCTATTATTATGATGCCTAACACCTATAAGCATACGACGACTTTCTGGAAAATAACTTACGCCGTCGAAGGGAAAAGCGAACAGATTACCGACGGCGTCGCAAGAACGCTTACTCAATCCACTGTGCTTATCGTAAAACCCGGTGCGGTTCACCAGAATCTCAATTATTCGGATAAAAATTATAAACACAGGGATATTTACGTTTCAGACGATAAACTGCGCAAAATCTGCGCCAACTTTCCCGACGGCACTTACGAAAAATTAGCCGAGACTACGCCGTTTTTCACGATTTCGCCTATTACGTTTAACTATCTCGAAACCTTGCTCAATCATTTCCCCGTTAATCAGGACATCAAAAACGATTATCTTGACGGAATTCATTTTACCATCGTCGCAAATATCATTTCACTGTTTCTCGCAAGTTTTGCAAAAAGTTATAATAAACCGGAATGGATTATCAACCTTGCCAGCAGAACGACCAACATCGAATATTTGCAGAATACCGTTTCTTATCTTATTTCGGATATTCCTTACAGCCACGGATATATTTGCAGAGAATTCAAAAAATATTACGGCGTAACCTTGTCGGAATACCTTATCAAAGCCAAAATTATCCATTCTTCCAACTTGTTGATGGATAAAAATCTCTCCATAATAGAAATCGCCTACAAACTCGGTTTTTCCACGCAAAGCAGTTTCATTAAGTCGTTTAACCGTTATTTTAAGGTTTCTCCGGGCAAGTTCAGAAAAACCCTCCTGTCCAAATCGACTATCGGCACGACCACCATCTGGGGTAACGCTAAAGCGCGCCGATAGTATTCGACGGGGAATTTTTTCCCGTATACTTAACGATAAACGTAAAAACGCAGAACCCTTCGGCATTGCCTTAAAAGCGGGTTTTATTATTTCAAGCCCGTCAGGTCTGTCATTTCCCGTTTCTCGTGGCTATCGTGTTATTTCCGTTATACGAAAAGTGGCTGTCGCAAGTTGTTAAAAAACTTGCGACAGCCACTTTGTTATTTTAAAGATTTTTCGATAACTTTTTCAGTGCGGTTTTAAGCGTTGGGCGTCATACGGAACACGTAAGTACCGTGCATGCTTCCGCTCGGATAAAACATTTTAGTAACAAGCGTTATACCGTCTGCATTTGCTTCGAGAAATTCCCCGTTTACCGTATAAATCGTTTCTAAATCTGTAATTTTGTTATAATAATTCACGGTTTATGAATATTTCTTTCCGTCGACGAGGGCACACTCGGTGCCGTCTACGGTAACTTTGTCGCCATTGACGGAGAACGACTTAATGGTTTCATAGTCTGCCGACGTCTCACCACCCTTTAATCTCGGCGTATATTCTCCGTCAAGATTAACGTCTTCTATAAGACTTTTTTCCGTCTCTCTTACGAGAACCACCATATTTGCATAATACGTCGGCAGTTCGTCCCCCGTATTTTGGGTTAAATCGCCTATCCTCACTACGTTTGAACTCACAACGTCAAAGCAATTATAAGCGTTTTCAATTTTAACGCTTGAAAATTGTTTATTGCCATAACTTGCGGCAAAAGATAAATACGAACCCTTTTCTCCGATTGTTACAACTCCGCCGAAAGAATACTCGTACTCTTCGTCGCCTACTTTAACGGTTTCCGGCTCGTAAGAAAAAATCCTATAAGTCCCGCCGCTTTGTATTTTCGGGTCTTTGTTACAACCGGTAAGCCCTAAACAAGCGATTAAACAACACGCCACCACAAGTGAAACAAACCTTTTTTTCATTTTTCTCTCCTTTGGCAATTGTAGTAAAAGTATATTTTTACTACAATTTTTTTGCCTTGGCGAGAAGATTTTCCGTTAAGCCCGTCCTTTCAACTGTATTATTTACCAAGAAAAGGGGCGATGCCCCTTTTTCAGTCTAAAATAAAAAAGGGGAAATGTCCTGTTTAACGCACAAAGGTACATCGCCCCGTTTTTGAATATTTTACGTACAAGCGAAAAGGGACGACGTCCCCGCCCATAATAATTTATGTATAAAACAAAAAGGGACGACGTCCCAACCTTGGAGCGTTTTGGTACAACGAAACATTTTTTACAACGCAAAAAAAGAACGGTATTCCGTTCTTCGGAATACCGTCCCTTTTTCTCTGGATGCAGCAACTACCTATCTTCCCGAATCGTCTCCAATTAAGTATT